>CAZLHW010000076.1:0-10623 GCA_964559085.1 uncultured Acidobacteriota bacterium
TCAGCGGTGTTTCTTTTTAATAGCATCCGGAGGCCTAATGTAAGTCGGCTCAGAGAGAACGGCACCGCCTCTCCGCCATTTCCGCCTGCGCTCCAGGGCAAGCCTGCCGATCGCGGTTGCCCGAAACGGGTCGGCGTGAATGGGATGCGGCCAGTGGGAGCGGACCGGCTTCGGTTCCCCGAATCCGCATAGATCCGTATCTCCGACAAGATATAAAGGCCTCCCGCGCAGGCACTGTTCACGAGCGGAACTTTCGACCAGCGCGGCTTTTTGCACCGCACGAATCTTCCCTTGCCTTGCGGCATATTCCGCATAATAGGCCTGAGATCGATGGGCGTTTAGAATAACCCCTATGCGTCCTGTCTGTACAGAGACGCTGTGGGCAAGAGCGTCCAAACCGGCTATTTCCACAAACGGTATTGCAAGAGTGCGGGCCAGCCCCAGAGCTGTTGAAACGCCGATACGGATGCCCGTAAAGGATCCCGGGCCGTTTCCTACCGCAACCAAGTCCAAATCCTTCAAATTCCATTTCATTCGGCGGAGCAGGAAATCGATGGAGGCGAGCAGATTCGTGGAGTGCGTGTGAAGAGACTGCAGCCGGACTTCAGCTCGAAGTTCCTTTCCCTCCAGCAAAGCAACACTCGCCCGCGCGGTTGAGGTATCCAATGCCAAGATTCGCAATGCTAAGTGTTCCGGTATCATCATTGACATTTGCAGGGGCGACATTATATACTGCAGCCTCTTTATATACAAGGATTTATGACCAAGGCCGCTTAGGAAGAATCGATCTGTGTGCATCAGGATTTTACCCTGCAAATCGGATTCTCTCCCTCGCATTTGACAGACTTTTTGCGGCAGGCAGCAGTGCTTTTGGCACTCTGCGGCCTCGCCTGAAAAAGCAGAAAGAACCTGATGGAAGACCTCACACCCATGATGAGGCAGTACCACGAGGTTAAGCTCCGGTTCCCCGGTAAGCTGGTCTTTTTCCGCCTGGGCGATTTCTACGAGATGTTTTATGAAGACGCCGTTGTCGCATCGCGCGAACTGGAAATTACGCTGACCTCCCGAAATAAGGATAAAGGTGGGTCTCCTATTCCGATGTGCGGAGTTCCCTATCATTCCGTTGACGGCTATATAGCCCGGTTGATGAAGAAGGGTTATAAGATCGCCATCTGCGAGCAGGTCGAAGATCCAAAAACAGCCAAAAAGCTCGTCCACCGCGAGGTTACACGGGTTTTAACTCCGGGAACCGTTGTCGAGGAAATGCTCCTGGAGCCAAGAGATCATAACTATCTGGGGAGCTTTGCCGTTACAGATCAGGGCATCGGCCTGGCATTCATGGATTTATCCACGTCGGACTTCCTTGCAACGCAATTTCTCGGCGAAGATGCCTGGCAAAAGGCTGTCGATGAGTTGACACGCTTCTCGCCGAGGGAGTTGGTTACCCCTGAAAAATCCAATACGGAGTTAAGGCAGAAACTGTCTCGCGACTGGGCGGCAGATTGGGTGGCAAGCCCTGTTGATGACTGGAGTTTCAACCTTGATTATGCCCAGCGTATTCTGCTGGAGCATTTTAACTTAGCCAGCCTGGACGGTTTGGGCGCAGAGGGCCAGACTCTTTCGGTGGCCGCCGCCGGAGCGCTTATTCACTATCTAAGAGATACACAACTTGCCTCTCTTGGCAAGGTAGCCACTCTTCGCTTTTTTGAGCCGTCCGACTTCATGAAGCTCGACGCCTCCACCGTTTCCAACCTTGAACTAGTCCAGACGATGGACGGATCGAAAAAGGGATCTCTTCTTTCCTTCTTGGATCGAACCCGTACGGGGATGGGCGCTCGAATGCTCAAATCCTGGCTTCTGCTGCCTCTTTTGGATTTATCTGAACTTGAGCGACGCCAGGAATCGGTCCAAGCCCTGGCCAACAGTGTTCAGCTTCATGGCACTCTATCCGGTAAATTGTCTTATATCCATGATTTGGAGCGGCTTATGAGCCGCGTAACGGTTGGGGTTGCCGGGCCGCGGGAGCTCCTGGCCCTTCGGGATTCACTCAGGATCGTGCCTTCTATCCGGCAGCTTTTGGGTGAAACTGCAGCCCAGCGCCTTTGCGAAATACGCAACCAGCTGGACGAAATGCCCGACCTCGTTGCGCTGATCGAGAATTCCATTTCTGAGGATCCTCCGGCCTCTGCAAACGATCCCGGCATTATAAGAAAAGGATATTCTCCGGAACTTGATGAACTGCGCGAAATCCGCCACAGCGGGAAAGGTTTCATCGCCTCTCTGGAAGCGCGAGAGCGGCAAAATACCGGCATTGCTTCTCTAAAGGTAAAATTCAATCAGGTTTTCGGATACTTCATCGAGGTCACCAAATCCAATCTTCATCTGGTCCCGCCTCATTATATACGCAAGCAAACACTGGTGAATTGCGAAAGGTTTATCACCGAGGAACTCCAACATTATGAAGAAAAAGTTCTCGGGGCTGAAGAGCGCATCGCCGTTCTGGAAAAGGAGCTGTTCATACAAATACGCAAGGCCGTTGCGGCGCACGGGAGCCGCGTACAGGCGACCGCCCGACTCCTGGGTGAACTGGATGTCTATGCGTCTCTTGCCGAAATTGCGGTCAAGTGCGACTATGTTCGGCCCAAGCTTACAAACGGCGATGAAATTTACATACGTCAGGGGCGGCACCCGGTCGTGGAATTGCAAAGCCAGCCTTTCATACCCAATGATCTGTATCTCAATGTGGGGACGGATCAGCTTATCATTCTGACCGGGCCCAACATGGGTGGAAAGTCTACTTATCTGCGTCAGACGGCCCTGATCGTTATTCTCGCCCAGCTGGGATCCTTTGTCCCGGCCCGGGAAGCGCGCCTCGGCTGCGTGGACAGGATTTATACGCGCGTGGGCGCATCCGACAATCTGGCGCGGGGACGGTCCACGTTCATGGTCGAGATGATTGAGACGGCCAACATTCTCAACACAGCCACTCCGCGCAGCCTTATCCTGCTTGATGAAGTCGGCCGCGGTACCGCAACCTTTGATGGTTTATCCTTGGCCTGGGCAATTGCCGAATACCTGGTACAAAACCCGTCTTCGAAAGCAAAAACCCTGTTTGCAACGCATTATCATGAATTGACAAAGCTTGCCGCGCTTCACCCGGGGGTCAAAAATTATTGTATGGCTATTCAGGAGATAGGCAAGGAAATCATATTTCTCCGCAAAGTCATCCCCGGCGTAGCAGACAAAAGCTACGGCCTTGAAGTTGCCCGATTGGCGGGCATGCCGCCCGAAGTACTTGCAAGAGCACAGGAAATCCTCGAGCGGTTGGAAAGAAAAGAGATTGATTTGACCGGCCGGGCTCGGCGCAAACCGGCGGATGAAGTACTTGATGAAATTCAGAAATCGCTTTTTTAAAATTTGTTTGCATCAACGATATCTTGATCCGAGATCCCAAGAAGACTTCGGAAAACAGCTGGGCTTATAACTGGATTTCGCATGCGATTTCATTCCCCATCCCTTCATGCCATCCTGCTGTTAGCTCTTTTGTTGCCCTATTGGGTGAATTTGGGAG
The DNA here is from genome assembly GCA_964559085.1 of uncultured Acidobacteriota bacterium. Lineage (GTDB taxonomy): Bacteria > Acidobacteriota > UBA6911 > UBA6911 > UBA6911 > UBA6911. The sequence continues at coordinate 3,572 of CAZLHW010000076.1, forward strand.
CATCTTCGATCTGGGATGCCAGTGAGGCTTTTTACGCAGAAACCCCTCGGGAAATGCTTGTTCGCGGAGATTATCTAGCTCCGCATTTCAACTTTGGCCCCCGCGCGCAAAAGCCTCCCCTTACGTACTGGGCCATTCTGATTTCGTATAAAATCTTCGGTGTCAATGAATTTGCCGTGCGCTTCCCCAGTGCACTCGCGGCCGCGGGCGTCCTTTTATTCTGCTATGGAATGGGCCGCTTGCTTTTTAATCCGGCTGTTGCGCTCATGGCCGCCACGATTACGGCAACCACCGCCCGCGTCTTTATACTGGCGCGCAGACTGCCGATCGATATGCTGCTGCTGTTTTTTCTAACCGGCACCCTTTTTTTTCTGATCTGGGCGATTCAAACCGGAAAAAAACACAAATGGGCTCTCGCGTATTTGTTCGCCAGCCTGGGATTCCTGACCAAGGGGCCGGTCGCTCTTTTTATACCCGGAGTCTCTTATGTCTTATGGGCGCTCTGGGCGCGCCGCTTCAAAGTGCGAGACACCTATCTCTGGATGGGAGCCGCCATTTTTATGCTGGTGGCGCTGCCATGGTATGTTGTCGTTTACCGGAGCCACGGACTGACTTATATTGCCCCCTTTTTTCTAAGAGATAACATTGGCCGCTTTGCTTCCGAGACTATGGGACCCTCCCGGGGAATTTTCTATTATTTTTCGGTGGCGGCGGCCGATTTCCTCCCCTGGTCGGTTCTGACTCTGTGCGCTCTCGCACTCCTGTGGACTCAAAGGAGGTCGGGCCAGCCTCTCAAAAGCCTGGAATTCGGATTGCCTCTTTTCTGGTGCGCCTGCACGTTCATTCTTTTTTCGCTATCTAAAAATAAGCAGGAGTACTATATCGCCCCCATTTACCCCGCGGCTTCCATAATCCTTGCCGGAACGCTGCTATTTTATGCCCGCTTTCAAAGCGCTTTAAAATCCTGGTGGTTTTGGGCGTTTGGACTCATGGCCCTTTTCCTTTTTTCCCTGTCTCTGCTTGTGCCTTTTGTCCTACGAGCCTTTATGCCGGATGTTCCTATCGTGCTACACTATTTGCCGTCATTTTTTCTGCTGGCAGGTTCCCTGTTTCTTGCATGGAGTCTTTTTCGCAGAAATCTGGCGCATAGCCTGGGTGGGCTTGCGGTTTCCCTGTGGGTTATTTTTATGCTGGGAGCATGGGCTTATCTGCCCAGGCTGGAGCCTTATCGCCCGGTGAAGCGCTTCTGTCGGCTCATTGAAGCGCAGAGGGGCACAGAGGATACGGCCGGCTATTTTCGGACCGCGCTGCCCAGCATGGTCTTTTACCTGAAGAAGCCCATATTCGAGGAATATGATGTTGAAGGAATGAAGCGCAGATTCCTGTCGGGAAAACGGGTATTTTGTATTTTAACGGAGAGAGACTACAGATATTTTTCGGATAGCAAGGACTTTAATCTTTATATTTTGGACCGGCACGCTCGCTTTTCAATTCGTTTTGGAGCCCTGTTGCATGCGGGCTACAGCCCGGGAGAAGAGCTGCTGTTGATATCCAATCGCCCGAACTCAAACGCCAGTCCCTCTGAGGATCGTTCCCAATCATGAAAGCCAAAGTATTTGCGTGCGCAAAAATTGCAAATACAACCCTGTTATTCATCTACATATTTGAGAATAATGATTTCCATCAGTTCGGCGCCAATCTTAAAAATGCGAAACTGGGTGTCCTGATTTTTGGGTTCTGTGTGCTCTGGATGGGCCACTACATTTGCATTTATCGCTGGCGAATGCTGATGCGGCCGTTAATGCCCGTGCCATCGCTTTCGCACCTATTCGGCATTTATTGCATCGGCCTCTTTTTCAATCTTACATTTCCGACGGTCGTTGGCGGGGACGTTGTCAAAATGTACTACGCCGGGAAGCCAACCAAATCCTATGCTCAGAGTTTTGCGGCAACCTTCCTTGATCGGGATGCCGGAATGTTCGCCATGATGATTATCGCCTGTATTGCGATTCTAATCCACCCGGTGGGCGTGCCCGGAATTCCGGTTTCCCTGATTATATGGGCCGCCTTTGGCGCATTCCTGGCCGGAAACATCGCCATTTTTGCGCCCTTCTTACACCGCCGGCTGACGGGCTTGTTGCGCCGCCTGCATCTGCAGAAAATTGCCGCTAAGGTGGATACCATATCCGGCGCGTTCCTTATTATGGGAAAGCATAAAAGCCTTCTGCTGGGCTCCCTGTTGATTTCCTTTGTGAATCAGCTTCTGGTCATCTCCGTCACCTGGATCATGGCGCTGGGGCTGCGCATTGACATCTCGCCGCTCTGGTTCCTGGTATTTGTTCCTGTGATTACGCTGATTTCCATGGTCCCCGTCAGCCTTAACGGCATGGGATTGCGCGAATATGCGTTTATGAGTTTATTCGGGGCAATCGGAGTGTTGCGTGAGTCCTGTATCGCACTCGGGCTGCTTTCTTCCATTGTTCTCATTCTGTCCTCTCTGCCCGGCGGAATTGTTTATATGTTTTTCCGGAACCGGAATGATATGCAGCAGCTGGCTGCATTTGAAACAGAGTTCTCATGAGCGAAAGAATATCCATCATCGTTCCAGTCTATAATGAACGCGACAATGTGCATCCATTTCTGGAAGCCCTTCGCGGGGCTCTGGATCCCACCGGCGAAGAGTATGAAGTTCTCTTTATCGATGACGGCAGTACCGATGGAAGCAGCGCTTATATGGAATCCCTGGCTGCGGAGGATGCCCGCATTAAATTCATTCAGTTTCGCAGGAACTTCGGACAGACGGCGGCGATGGCGGCCGGCTTCGATTACGCGACGGGCAGCATCCTGATTCCCATTGATGCGGATATGCAGAACGATCCCCGTGATATCCCCTCCATCCTGGCGAAATTGCGGGAAGGGTATGATGTCGTCAGTTGCTGGAGAATACACAGGAGGGACAAATGGCTCACGCGACGCTTGCCTTCCAAGCTTGCGAATGCCCTCATCTCGCACATCAGCGGTGTGCATCTGCATGATTACGGCTGCACGCTGAAAGGCTATCGGCGCGAAGTAGTGGAGCACATACGCCTGTACGGAGAAATGCACCGGTTTATACCGGTTTATGCTTCCTGGGCCGGCGCCAGAGTCGCGGAGATTCCGGTGCGTCATCACCCGCGCCTTTCCGGCTCGAGCAAATACGGGTTGGGCCGCACATTTAAAGTCCTGCTCGACTTGATTACCGTAAAGCTGCTCGGCAGCTATTCCACAAAGCCCATGTATTTTTTTGGAGGCGTGGGATTGCTGGCATGCGGCGCGGGGCTTTTTTTTGCGATGGTGACTTTGTATGACAAGTATTTCAATGCGGTAAAAGCCCACAATAACCCGCTGCTTCTTCTTGCTGTCTTTTTATTTCTCCTGGGTGTTCAATTTGTATTGATGGGCCTGGTTGCGGAGCTTGTGATTCGAACCTATTTCGAGTCCCAGGGGAAGGCTCCCTATATAATCCGCAAAATGCGGAACTGTGATAACAAGCGGACGGGAGCGGAAAACGCGCAATCAACAGCCTTTGATAAGAGATGAGGAGACACTCTTGTTCTCGGAGAACTTCAATTTCCGCCCTCATTCATTGGTGAATTTCGTCGGCGGCGGCGGCAAGACGGAGTTGATTCTGAAACTGATGGAGGAATCCTGCGGCGTCGGACCGGTTCTCTATACCACGACGACACGCATCCATCCGCCGGATCCGAGGAAGAATCTGTGCCTCATATCCAGCGACAATCTCCAGCTTCTCAAACAAATCGTGAATAGGATAGGGAGCTCCTGGGAGCACCTGCCCACCAGGCTCGTTGTTACATGCCGTTACATAAGCCCCACGCTGCTGCGCGGTGTCCCCGCGGACTTTGCCGACGGCCTAGACCACAGTCTGTTCCCTATTCTTCTGAATGAAGCGGATGGAGCGGCGAGCTTTTCCCTCAAGATGCCCGGAGAGCACGAACCCGTCTTAATGGAAAATGCGGAGTACCTTGTGCCCGTCATCGGCATAGACTGCCTGAATAAACCTTTGGGGCCGGAGGTCTTTTTCCGCTGGAAAAGCTTCGCCGCGCATTCCGTCCTTCGGGAGGGGGAGCCCATTACCCCGGATTTCGCAGCCGGCATCCTGATGCATGTTCGCGGCGTTTGCAGGCACTGGAAACCGGGAATGCAGATTATTCCTTTCATCAATAAAGTCGATTCTCTCTCTCAGGATTCACTGGCGCGCGATCTGGCGCTATTGATCCTGAAGAATGGTCATTTTCCCGTCGAACGCGTTGTGTATGGGAGCGTTCTTCAGGGAAGAGCGTATTCCATATCGTTGCCTCAAACCCATGGACCTCGAACATCTGACGAGCAGCCGTAATCCGCTGCTGAAAACTATACGGCTGGCAGCTTCCGGATCCCGCCGAGCTCCCAAGAACCTTGTGGTTGCCGAGGGAATTCGCGTGCTGGAGGAGGTTCAAAAGCGCGGCTGCAAAGTGGAGGCGGCGGTCGTTACTGAGGATTTCGGGTATTCCCCAAGAGAAGAAAGTCTGCTTCGATCCTGGATATTGCAGGATGCGCGTGTTTGCCGCGCCGATGCGCGCATCTTCCGTTCGATAACCGATGTGGAAACTCCGCAGGGTGCGCTCGCGCTGGTTCGAGTCCCCGAATTTTCCCTGGAGGCGCACCCGCTGCCTCATGATGCCTTAATCCTTTTTGCCTGCGGCATTCAGGATCCCGGCAACCTTGGAACTTTGATTCGCACGGCCGCAGCGGCAGGCGTATCTTGGATAGGCACCAGCAAAGGAACCGTGATGGCGTCCAATCCCAAGTGCATCCGGGCCAGTGCAGGAACCTATTTTCATATACCGGTCATGGAGCATCTTGAGACTTATGCATTTGAACAGTACTGTTCGGACCATGGAATCCAAATCCTTCGGACGGATGTGCGCGGGGGGCTTCCCTATACGCAAATTGACTTTAGGTCCCGAACGGCGATTCTGCTTGGCAATGAGGGCCGTGGACTGGCCGCAGATGCGGGGATGCGTGCCAGGACCGTGCATATTCCGATGGCTGAAGGAATCGAGTCGCTGAACGTAGCGACTGCCGGCGCTGTCCTGCTCTTCGAAGCGGTCCGGCAGCGCGCCTGAATTTTTCCGGAAATGAAGCGTTGCTTATGACCAAGTCCCTGTTCCCCGAAGCCGCAGATACGCCTCTTTCGCCGGAAACCCCTCTGGCAGAGCGCCTCCGTCCACGCAATCTGGACGAGATTGTCGGGCAGGCCCACCTTATCGGAGAGGGCAAGGTTCTGCGGCTGATGGTCGAACAGGATCAACTCACATCCATTATCTTGTGGGGCCCGCCGGGGACCGGCAAAACAACCCTCGCCCGCATTCTGGCCAGGCAGACGCGTTCTCCTTTTGTATCCTACAGCGCGGTCCTTTCCGGCATTAAAGAAATCAAGGGCGTAATGGCCGAAGCAGAGGCCTATTTCCGCAAAGGCCAGGGGCGCATGGTTGTTTTTGTCGATGAAATTCATCGATTCAACAAATCCCAGCAGGATGCTTTTTTACCGTATGTCGAATCCGGCGTCATTATCCTGATCGGCGCTACAACGGAAAACCCTTCGTTTGAAGTGATCAGTCCCCTGCTCTCGCGATGCAAGGTATACGTCCTTAACCCCCTCCGGCCGGATGAGATTGCGGAAATCCTCCGCCGGGCGCTTGCCGACTAGGACCGGGGCTTGGGAAACAGTTCCATCACAGTGCCCGAGGATGTGCTTCTTCATCTGGCTGTCTATGCGAATGGCGATGCGCGCATTGCGCTGAATATTTTGGAGCTCGCCGTTTCGCTGGCGTCTCGCGGTAAAACGCATTCGAAGGCCACGCTCACCGCGGACGATCTCGAAGCAGCGCTTCAGAAAAAGATCCTCCAGTACGACAAGGCCGGTGAGGAGCACTATAACCTTATATCGGCTCTCCATAAGTCCATGAGAAACAGTGATCCGGATGCGTCGATTTACTGGCTCGGCAGGATGCTGGAAGCGGGGGAGGATCCTATTTATATCGCGCGACGCATGGTGCGCTTCGCATCCGAAGATGTGGGACTTGCCGATGTTCGCGCGCTGAGCGTGGCCCTGGATGCAACGGAGGCGGTGCGCCTGGTGGGTTTGCCCGAATGCAAGCTGGCGCTGGCTCAGGCCGCCGTGTATTTATCCCTTGCTCCAAAATCCAATGCCCTCTACACCGGATATTCGAACGTTGTATCGGATGTTCAGCGCACCTTCAACGAACCTCCGCCCCTGCATATCCGCAATGCGCCCACGAACCTGATGAAGGAGCTTGGCTACGGCAAAGGCTACCAGTATGCCCATGATCTAAAGGAAAAAGTAGCGGATATGGAATGTCTTCCGGAATCCCTGCGCCACCGCCAGTACTATCACCCAACGGACCAGGGGATGGAGCGCCGCATTCAAGAAATACTATCCGAGATACGGAGAAGGAAGAAAAGCAGCGGCTCCAAGACCTGATTTATCCGCGCGTGCCTTTGAAAAAATAGGCCAGAATAAGCGCGGCCAGCAAAAATCTGTAAATCACAAACGGCATGAAGCTCTTCGTTTGAAGATATTTTAAAAAGTAGCGGATGCAGAGAAATCCGGATACAGCCGCAAACAGAAGGCCCACAAGCAGAACGCTCCAGCGGACCGGCTCCGCCCCCGCCATCGGTTGACGCGCGGCTTCTATCAGCTCGAAGACCTTCAGAATGCCGGCCCCAAAAATCACGGGTGTTGAAAGAAGGAAAGAAAAGCGTGCAGCGCTTGTTCGCGTGCTGTCTCGCAGCAAGGCTGTTGTCATTGTAATGCCGCTTCTGGAAACGCCGGGGATCAAGGCTATCGCCTGGCTGCAACCAATCCAGATTGCATCGGACCAGCTAAAGTTCTCGATCGTCCGCGTGTGCTTCCCTCGTTTTTCGGCATACAGCCGCAGGGCGCCAAGTGCTGGGAGAGTGTTAACAATGAGGAGGGGCGACGGGAGGGG
>CAZLHW010000076.1:10633-11516 GCA_964559085.1 uncultured Acidobacteriota bacterium
CAAGCCAGCCGACGCTCACTATTCCCAAGCCAATTTCCTTCCCTGATTCCGAGAAACAGCTCACGCGCGAGGCGCATCCAGTCGCGAAAGAAGAAGGTCACCACGGCCGCTGCGGTTCCCACGTGCAAAGCGACATCAAAGGTAAGCCCTTCATAATTCCAGCCCAGGAACCACGGAACCAGAATCAAATGTGCGGTGCTGCTGACAGGAAGAAATTCCGTAAGACCCTGGACAATCCCGAGAATGGCCGCTGCAACCAGTTCCATCAAACCTCCAACAGGTTAATCCTGCATGAAAACAGGCTCAATGCGTTCAAGAGCCCAATCGATTTCCTCTTTTTTAATTATCAAGGGCGGCGCGAAACGCACCGTATGCTCATGGGTTTCTTTACATAAAAGCCCTTTCTTCATGAGCGCTTCACAGAACCGCCTTGCTCCGCCGGCTTCAGGTTTTAGCTCCACTCCCAGCAGCAGTCCCCTTCCCCGCACTTCTTTGATATAAGGGCTCCGAATGCTTTTCAGCTGCGAAGCAAAATAATCGCCCATTTTTGCCGCATTGTCGATCATTCCTTCTTCAACAAGCACCTTCAGCGCTGTTCTTGCGACGGCGCAGGCCAAAGGATTGCCGCCAAAAGTGCTTCCATGATCTCCAGGCCGAAGGACTCCGAGCACCTCGTTGTTGGAAAGCACAGCTGAAATCGGGTAGAAGCCGCCCGAAAGAGCTTTGCCGATGATGCTCAAATCCGCTTCAATGCCGTCGTGTTCTTCGGCAAGCAGCTTCCCTGTGCGCCCCAGGCCGGTCTGGATTTCGTCAAGGATGAAGACAACGTTGTGCTTTTTGCAGATAGCGCTTGATTTCGCGAGATATGCAGCCGGAGGGACGA
>CAZLHW010000077.1:0-10469 GCA_964559085.1 uncultured Acidobacteriota bacterium
TCAACTTCAGAGAGCTGGAATTCGAAGGCGGCGTCGGCGGCGCCAATCTGGATTTTACGGGTGACTGGAGGCAGCCTGCCACCATCCGCATCAAGGTCGGCGTCGGCGGCGTGAATATCCGCCTTCCCCGCGAAATAGGCGTAAAAGTGGAAGCCGAGAAAAACTTCCTCAGCGGTCTGCATCTCGAAGGGTTCAGCAAACAGGATTCCTCGTATTACAGCGACAACTACGATAAGGCCGCCCTCCGCGTAACTCTCGACGTCGCAACCGGAATCGGCGGCCTTCGCGTCACCTGGCTCTAAGACATGAAGCTCTACGGCTGGTTCGGACTGCTCCTCTTAATCGTATCCGAATACTGCCTTATCCAAAAAATAGAGCCCTTCTACACCTGGTTTTACTGCTTCGCCTGGTGGTCCTACATCTTGCTGGCAGACAATCTGCTGTTGAAGCTCCGCGGTCGCTCTCTCCTGATCCAAAGGAGGAAGGAGCTTTGGAGCATGCTCCCCCTATCCGTTTTCATCTGGCTTCTGTTCGAAGCCTATAACTTCGTCCTGAATAACTGGTCCTACACCATCGCACCCCTTCAGCTGTGGCAGCGCTGGCTCGGCTATGCGGTCTCGTTTGCCACCGTGCTTCCGGGTATTTTCATTACGTCCGATATCGTGGAAACGCTCTTTCGCCGCTCCAGTCGGGCCCCGGCATCGGAATATGAAAGCCTGTCCTCAAACCCCTCTTCAGCACCTTCCCGCCTATTCCTAACCCTGGGCTTGGCGCTAACGATCACGCCGCTGTTATGGCCGCGCTATCTTTTCCCTGCCGTCTGGTTGGGGCCCATCTTCCTCCTCGACCCGCTGCTGGAGAAGGTCCGAATACAAAGCCTTTCCTTGAATATTGTCTCCGGATACCGCATCCGCCTGTGGAGCCTGATGCTGGGCGGCCTGCTCTGCGGCGTGATGTGGGAGTTCTGGAATTTCTGGGCGGGCTCCAAGTGGAACTACACGGTGCCGTTTTTTGACAGATGGAAAGTCTTTGAAATGCCGATACTTGGTTTTTTAGGGTTTCCACCCTTCGCGCTGGAGTGCTGGATCCTCTACCATCTGCTGCGCGCCGTTCCGCAGCAGATGCGTTCGCGGGCGGCGCAGGCCGCATGGTGGATTTGCCTGGCTGTTGTGTCTATCCTTATTCTTCGTGGAATCGACCACTACACGGTGGTTCGCTTCACGTAGAAAATCTTTTTCGGATTCTTCATCAGGAGCGCCGTCCCATGCGAATATGCCTGGCCTTGATCTATTGCAGTCTGATCCCATCGCTTTTCTCCCGGGAAACATCGCCGCCCGCATCCTCTGCTCCCGAATCCCCTTATGTCGAGCGTGAAGAGAAACAGTTTAATTTTTTTCCGGGCGGCAAAATGGATCTTTCCCTTGCGGTTCCCGGCAGCCTGAAGATCATTGGCTGGGATAAAGGATCCGTTCGGGTGGAAGCGGAAAAAATTGTTTATTACGCAAAGGAAGAGGACGCCAGGGCGTTTTTGAAAAAATCGCCGCTCCGCGTCCGGTATAACCAGACTTCCTCCACCATCAGCGTCACGGCGATTCCGGAACCTCCGGCGATGCTGGAAGTCAATCTTACGGTGTACGTTCCGAAGGAGAAGACCGACATAAACGCCAAAATCGATAAGGGAGAATTCTCCATCGAAGGCGTCAACGGCTGGGTGGAAGCCACCGTTCGCGAAGGAAGTCTGGAGGCCAAATCGATGGCCGGGTATTTTTCCGGGATCACGCAGCGGGGCGAAATCTTTGTGGAAATGTCTAATATTCGCTGGAACGGCCTGGAGTTTGCCGCCTTGACGCAGCTCGGTTCCATAACGCTCGTTCTCCCGGAACAGTATTCCGCGGCGCTGCAGCTTGAAACCCTGAACGGCAAAATTACCGTGGATTACCCGAACCGCGTGTTCGAGGGGGAAGAAATGCCTCCCGACATCGTGATCAAGAAAAATGCCCAGAGCCTGAAAGCCGCCGTGGGGGAAGGCGGCGCCCCCATCCGATTAAAGACGAATTCGGGCGACGTCACGCTGTCCCTCAAAAAGGAATAGGACATTCACTGCACCTGCCTGATTCTTCAAGCCTTGGAGTCTTTGAGCCTTCGCGTTACACTCAAAGCTTCCAAGGCTCTTCTTTTTTTCTAAGAAAATTCGCGGACATTCGTTATCCGGTTGAAGAGGCCGGAATAATCCAGGAATTTCCGATGAGGGCTGCATGACGTCTCCAGATCCGAACTGGGTGCCATCCGTATTAGCCGAATACGAAAAGCCGCTGACGCGCTATGCAGCTCATATCACGGGCGATGTGGAACGGGCACGGGAAGTCGTTCAGGATACTTTCCTGAAGCTCCTGCGCCAGAAGCCGGCCCAAATCCGCGACCATCTGGCGCAATGGCTGTACACGGTCTGCCGTAATCAAGCGCTGGATGTGCTTAGAAAGGAGAGACGCATGACGGGAATCAGGGATGCCCAGTTGCAGCTGCAAACGCATTCCGGACCGGCAGTCTCCGCGGCACTCGAGCAGGAGGAGCAGCTCGCAGATATTCTGAAGATCCTCAACACTCTCCCCGCAAACCAAAAGGAAGTCCTTCGGCTGAAATTCCAGAGCGATCTCAGCTACGAGGAAATCAGCCGCATCACCAGTCTTTCGGTAAGCAATGTCGGTTTTCTCATCCACACAGGGCTTAAAACCATTCGGGAAAAAGTCCACGCACGGCCGGCCATAAGGAGGGTGAAATGAATAGCGACGCTAATGATCCGAAATGGACCGAATACGCTCTCGGCGAGTTGACGGATGAGAAAGAGCGAGCCGAGATGGAAAGCATCCTGGCGGAATCGCCCGAGATGCGCCAACTGGTCGAAGAAATCCGCCGGACCGCGGAAATGCTTAAGCGGGAATTACTGGCAGAACAATCCATTGGCCTGACACCGGCGCAGCGGAAATTGATCGAAGAAAAAGCAGGCGCACGCCGAAGCCGGCTTAGCAACAGACCGGCATGGGCTTTGGCCACTGCAGCCGCTCTCGTGCTGATGCTGTCGGTTGTAACATTCAGAGAACTGCGGCAAGAGAAAGAATCTTTTCCTCAAGGGCAGGTTGCACAGGTTTTTCCGCGTGACAAAGTCGCTGCGCTGCCACACAAGGCTAAAGACGCAGTCGAAAGCAAATCTCGCGTCGAACCGGAGGCAAAAGGCAAAGCCTCGGCAGAACCACCGCAGGTTGCTTCGTCACCCAACGTCTCGGTTGCCGGGAAATCTGAGGAAACCATCGTTGGCAATGCTGCGGCGCCCCGGTTGCTGATGGAATCCAGCTCCTCTGCCGCCAGCACTCCTCCGACGGAGAAAGCGAAGGAGCTGCCGCTCGCTAGCAGCAACACTGTTGATCTGATGAAGGTCATGGGCGGCATGAATAGGACAGACAGCCGGATGGCCGGGGTATCGCCGAGCAATCTCGACATGAAAAAAGATGGCGTGACTGTTGCTGATGTTAGGGGCTCGGCTGTTCAGTCCTCAGGCCTAAGCGGCAGAGAAGCACTGAGCAAGAATAGGGTTAGCGAGCTTAAAATGGCCCTGGCGCCCGTCGATGAGGTGCGCGCCCGCAGAGGGTGGTGGCCGCCCACGCCGCCGCCGCACCCGAGGCAGCGCGGAGATTTCAATACCGAAGCCTACGAGAATATCAGCGACAATCCGTTTCTCGATGTGACGCAGAATCCGCTCTCCACGTTCTCAATCGATGTGGATACGGCTTCTTACTCCAACGTGCGTCGGTTCCTGGACAGCGGAAAGCTTCCCCCCAAGGATGCGGTTCGCATCGAAGAGCTTGTGAACTATTTTGACTATGATTACAAGGCACCGAAGGACGGTAAACCTTTCGCCGCCGGCTTCGAGCTTACGGAAGCTCCGTGGAAACCGGAGCACAAGCTGCTGCGCATCGGATTGAAGGGGCGCGAAATCGCCTCCGGCAAGCGGCCGGACAGCAACCTGGTTTTCCTGCTCGACGTCTCCGGCTCCATGGCCGATGAAAACAAGCTTCCGCTCGTGAAGCAGGCGATGACGCTGCTGGTGGATCAACTCACCGAGTCGGACCGCGTCGCCATCGTCGTGTACGCAAGCGATACGCGCATTGTTCTGCCTTCCACCAGCGGCGATCAGAAGGAAAAGATCCGCCACGCAATTGAGCGTCTCTACGCCGGCGGCAGCACCAATGGGGCTTCCGGCATTCAGCTTGCCTATAAGACCGCCGCGGACAACTTCATCAAGGGCGGCGTCAACCGCGTCATTCTGGCGACCGACGGCGACTTCAACGTCGGCATCACCAACCGCGGCGACCTGACGCGCCTGATTGAAGACAAAGCCAAAAGCGGCATCTTCCTCAGCGCTCTCGGCTTCGGCATGGGCAATTACAAAGACTCCACGCTGGAGCTGCTGGCGACCAAAGGGCGCGGCAACTACGCTTACATCGACACGCTCAACGAGGCAAAAAAGGTTCTCGTCGAACAGATCAACTCAACCCTGGTCTCCATTGCGAAAGACGTTAAAATTCAGGTGGAATTCAATCCCCGGCGCGTTCGTGCGTACCGCCTGATCGGCTACGAAGACCGCCTCATGGCCAAAGAGGATTTTAACGACGACGCCAGGCAGGCCGGCGTCATCGGCGCCGGACACGCCGTGACGGCTCTCTATGAACTGGTGCCTGCAGGAGTGCCGATGCCGGGGCCGGGAGTCGATCCTTTGAAATACCAGAAGCAGTCGCAGCTTTCTTCGCATGCGAACAGTGATGAAGTTCTCACGGTCAAGATCCGCAGCAAGGAGCCGGAAGGGGATAAAAGCGTCCTGTCGGAGTTTGCCGTCAAGGATTCAAATGCAAAATTCAGCGGCGCGTCGCAGGATTTCAAATTCGCCGCTTCGGTTGCCGCATTCGGCATGGTGCTGCGCGATTCTCCGTACAAGGGGAGCGCCAACCTGGAACGCGCGCTGGAATGGGCGAAGGAAGGCAAGGGCGACGACCGCCACGGCCATCGCCGGGAATTCATCCGCCTGATCCATCGCGCAATTTCGATAGCGGATTAAATCAACCGCGGATTTTCGCGGATCTCCACGGATATATAAATCTGCGGCAATACGTGAAGATCCGTGGTTAATTCCGGCAAGAGAGGGGCACATGAAGTCCATCGATCCTGAGCTGGTGGCGCGCATATCCGAAGAAGCGCGGAATTCCCCGCGCCTGCGCAAGAATTACAATTTCCATTCGGATTACGCGGATCCGGTAAACCGCATGCTGAACGCTTTTGAGCCGGGGACCTACGTCCGCCCGCACAAGCATGAAAATCCGGACAAGTGCGAGGTATTTCTTATTCTGACGGGCAAGGCTCTGGCTCTGCGGTTCGACGACGCGGGCAATGTGCGCGAGCATGCTATCCTGGCACGAGACAGCGGCGCCTACGGAGTTGAATTCGCTCCGCGCGAATGGCATGCGATTATCTCTCTCGAACGCGGCACCGTCCTCTACGAACTCAAACCGGCCCCCTACGCGCCGATAAACGACAAGAACTTCGCCCCCTGGGCCCCGCCCGAAGGCTCCCCGGAAGCCACCGCCTATCTCAACTCTCTCCTTGCCAGGCTGGGCTACGCCTAAGGCGTCGCGTCAACCACCCTCCAATGGAATCAGGCTTCGGCATTTTATTGCCCGCCTCGCGAAAGAACCGATAGCGACTGCGATGCCGATGGCGATACCGATTTTTTGGGGTGGCCGGATACGGAGCGCCCCATAAATCCGGGTAACAGATCCCTGCGCCCGAATCAAGCGGACGCTTTGAGGAACCATAAATTCCTGTTTGTCCTGAAGAATTTCGAGGTAAAATCTTTCGCTTATAGTTTGGGAGCTTTGCGCCTTCCGGAGGCTGCGGACCTTTTAGCCTGTCGCCTGACCGCAAGTGCTGTATGCGATGTTCCGGAAGGACTCAGAGCATGGGGTAAATATTTTGCGAGGAAATGATTCATGGCTACGATAACTCCGTCCGAGAAAAAAACCCTGACAGGCGCTTCTATCAATCCGTTGCCCACGGAAGTCCCTTACAAAACCGTTTCGCTCTGCCCGGAATGTTCGGCAAAGCTGGACGCTGAAGTGCTCGAAAAAGACGGCAAGATTGTCATGGAGAAAACGTGTCCTACCCATGGTTTCTTCAGGGAAGTGCTCCTATCGGACGCCGAGTACTTTTCCCGCATGATGGCCTGGAACCGCGATGTCGGATGCGGCGTTGCCAATCCGGCCATCACGGACGCCAAATCGTGCCCCGACGATTGCGGCCTATGCAACCTTCACGTCAGCCATCCCGTATTGGCGAACGTCGACCTGACCAACCGCTGCAACCTGGCCTGCCCGATCTGCTTCGCCAACGCGAACGTCCAGGATTACATTTACGAACCCTCCTACGAGGAAATCGTGCAGATGCTGCAGACGCTTCGCGACTCCCGGCCCGTCGCCGGCCGCGTCGTGCAGTTCGCCGGCGGAGAGCCGACGCTGCACCCGGATTGGTTCCGGATTCTGACCAAGGCCAACGAGATGGGCTTCTCCCATGTGCAGTGCGCCACCAACGGCCTCAAGTTCGCCGAGGAATCGTTCGCGGAAAAATCCAGGGAGGCCGGCCTTCACACCCTCTACCTGCAGTTCGACGGCGTCGACTCCGCCCTGTATGAGAAGATCCGCGGCCGCAAAGATCTCCTGGATATCAAAATGAAGGCGATTGAGAACGTCCGCAAAGCCGGACTCAAAATCGTCTACGTCCCGACCATCGTCGGCGGCCTGAACGATGACCAGGTCCCCAAGATCGTTCAATTCGCGCTCGACACCATCGACGTGTGCTCCGGCATCAGCTTTCAGCCTGTCGCTCTTACAGGACGCATCGATGAAAAAGAGCGCGAGAAAATGCGCTTCACACTGACCGACCTGGCTAACGGCGTCAACACGCTGGGTTATACAACCAAGGAAGACTGGTTCCCGCTGTCCTGCACCACCCCGATCACCGAGCTGATCCAGGCTTTGCGGAATGAGCCTAACGTCATGGTTTCCTGCCATCCGCTCTGCGGCATCGGAACCTACTTTTTCGTGGACAAGAATAAAAAACCTACGCCCGTTACGCGCTTCCTGGACATCAAGGGGCTGTTCGACGATATCCAGAAACAGGCCGACAAGCTGAAGAATAAAACCACCTTCAAATCCCTGTACAACAACCTCAGCAAGTTCAGTCTGTTCAGCAGCGCCAACAAACACTTCGACGAAAGCAAAGCTCCCGAAGGATTGACGCTGACCAAGCTCGGCCAGACTATCGAGGGGTTGCTCGACAAAAAGGCCGGACGCGGCAAGAATGACGGCACCTATACCTACAAAACCCTTATGGTAGCCGGCATGCATTTTATGGATAGTTACAACTACGACGTCGAGCGCGTCAAACGGTGCGTGATCCACTACTCCGCGCCGGATGGGCGCCTCTACCCGTTCTGCGCCTATAACTCCGGTCTGGTGTTCCGGGAAGGGATTGAAAAGAAGTACTCCTGCTCCAAGGCGGAATACCGGCAGAAGCAGGCAGTTCAAATCACGTAGCGCCGGGCTTCTTCGAGTTCTTTTGCGTCCTTTGCGGCTTCGCGGTTCGATCTTCTTAACCGCGAAGCCTCCAAGTGCGCGAAGATTCGCTAGCCGCTGACCATGGTCTTTTCCGAAATAACTTTCGCCTGAGTGAAGAGCATCAGGTAATCGCGGCCGCCTGCCTTGGAATCCGTTCCGCTCATGTTAAACCCGCCGAACGGATGCACGCCGACAAGGGCTCCCGTGCATTTGCGATTCAGATACAGATTGCCGACGTGGCACTCCTCCTTCGCCTGCTGCAGATGCCGCTGATTGAAGCTGTACACCGAACCGGTCAATCCATATTCCGTGTCGTTGGCGATCTGAATCGCCTCCTCCATATTCTTCGCTTTCAACACCGCGAGGACGGGGCCGAAAATTTCTTCCCTGGCAATCCGCGCCGAGGGCTGTACGTCGGCAATGATGGTCGGTTCGATAAAAAATCCGCCCGCAACCCCGCAGCCGCCGCCTGCAACGAGGGTTCCTTCCTTCTTGCCTGTCTCAATATATTGAAGAATGCTTTTCATGGCATTCTCATTAATCCCCGGGCCCATATAATTTCCGGGATCCATTGACGGACCTACTTTGATCTGCGCCGCAGCCGCCGCAAGACGCCGGACGAAATCCGTATAGATCTTTTCGTGAAGGATCAAGCGCGAACAGGCCGAGCACTTCTGGCCCTGGTATCCGAAAGCGCTCGTGCGCACGCCTGCCAGGGCATCTTCCAGATCCGCGTCCTCATCGACAATGATGAAATCCTTCCCGCCCATCTCCGCAATCACGCGCTTGATCCACTTCTGCCCGGGTCTTGGGCGCGCGGCTTCCTCGACAATGTGCAGTCCCGCCTCTTTGGATCCGGTGAAGGCGATAAAGCGCGTCTTCGGATTCTGAACAATCGCATCGCCGACCGTGCCGCCGCTGCCGGTAAGGTAATTGACGACTCCGGGCGGAACGCCGGCTTCCTCCAGAATCTGCATCACGAAAGCGGCAATCGCGGGAGCATCGGAGGATGGCTTCAAAACAACGGTGTTGCCGGCGACAAGGGCCGCCGTCGTCATTCCGACCAGAATGGCACAGGGAAAATTCCAGGGGGCTATGACGGCGCCCACGCCAAGCGGAATATAGCGGAGCTCGTTCGTTTCTCCGGGAATGGGGATGAGCGGCTGGGTTTCGGCGTAGCGCAGAGCTTCGCGGGCATAAAATTCGCAAAAATCTATGGCTTCGGCCGTATCGGCATCCGCTTCCAACCAGGTTTTGCCGACTTCGAGAATCAGCCAGGCGTTCATTTCCAGCCTGCGCTTGCGGAGAATCGCCGCAGCACGAAACAGAACGTCGGCCCGATGCTGCGCGGAACACCGCTTCCATGTTTCAAAAGCCTGCGTCGCGACTTCGACCGCATGCGCAGCCTGAGCGAGATCGGCGCTCTGGAAAAGCCCGATGATTTCCGATTTTTTGCTTGGATTGATGGACTGAAATGTTTTATCCGATTTCAGACGCTTGCCGCCGATAATGAGATCATACGTACGCCCCAATTGAGACTGAACAAGCTCGAGCGCTTTCAACTGGCCGGAGCGATTGGCTTCCTGACTAAAATCCAACAACGCTTCGTTCTTGAATTCTGAGTTCATAGGCCACCCCCTGGGACTTCGTTTATGAAATTCTATCAGATACGGGTGAAGCCCGATAGCATCCTCCGGCTATGCGGAAAGGAGCGCCACGCATTGCGCGAATTGCATCCATAGCCTTCGCGCCGTTTATTCCGCAAGTTTGATGTGAAGCTCGCGCAGGTGTTTGTCTTCAAGCTCTGCCGGCGCGTCAAACATCAGGTCGGTGCCGCTCGCGGTCTTGGGGAACGCGATGACTTCGCGGATGTTCGGTTCATCGGCCAGCAGCATCACCAGCCGGTCGATGCCCGGCGCCATGCCTCCATGCGGCGGCGCGCCAAATTCGAATGCCTCCAGCATATGGCCGAAGCGCCGCTGTATCTCCTCGTCGGCATAGCCGAGGCAGCGGAAAATGCGCGCCTGAACGTCGCGGCGGTGAATACGAATGCTGCCGCTGGATATCTCATATCCGTTGCAGACAAGATCATAGGCGTCGCTCATCACGGCGGCGGGATCGCTCTCAAGCTTGTCCAGGTGCTCGGCCCGCGGGCTCGTGAACGGGTGATGCATGAAATTCCAGCGCTTCTCTTCCTCGTCCCATTCAAACATCGGGAAGTCGACGACCCACCCGAACGCCAGAAGGTCCGCCGGGGCAAGTTTCAGCCGGTCGCGGAATTCCAGGCGCAGCGCGCCAAGGATCCTGCATGCGGTTGCGGCTTTGTCTACAACCAAACAGGCCAGGTCTCCTTCTTTTGCCCGGGTGAGACGCGCGATCTCGGCGGCTTCTTCCGGCTTGATGCCTTTCGCGAGGCTCCCCTTCAGGCCGGCGTTGGTCCAGGCCAGTGTTGCGAGGCCTTTGGCGCCGGCGCCTTTGGCAAAATCCGCCAGGCCGTCCAGTTCCTTGCGGGAATAGGACGCGCAGCCGGGCGCCACGATGCACTTCACGGAGCTGCCCGCTTCTATTGCTTCCGTGAACAGCCGCAGATCCGAGCGGCGCACCGCATCGGTCACATCTGCGATTTCCATGCCGAACCGCAGATCGGGCTTATCCGAGCCGTACTTCGCCATCGCCTCCGTGTAGCTCATTTTCGGGAAAGGACGGATAATGCGCTTGTGCGGCACAACCGCGGGGATCAGGCCGGTGATCATGCCCTCCACGCCTGCGCGGACATCGTCGCGCTCGACAAAGGACATCGCCCGGGCCAGC
>CAZLHW010000077.1:10479-11450 GCA_964559085.1 uncultured Acidobacteriota bacterium
GGCGCGGGAAGGGGGAAAGGACATGTTTCTGCGGTGTCACCGCCGGAATCAGCGCCGTGAACAGCCCCTCGACCAGGTCCAGGATCTCGTCGCGCTCGACAAAGGACATCTCCAGGTCCAGCTGCGTGAACTCCGGCTGGCGGTCGCCGCGCAAATCCTCGTCGCGCATGCAGCGGGCGATCTGGAAATACCGCTCGTAGCCGGCCACCATGAGAAGCTGCTTCAGCTGCTGCGGGCTCTGCGGCAGCGCATAGAATTTCCCTTTCTGCACGCGGCAGGGCACGACGTAATCCCGGGCGCCTTCCGGCGTGGACTTGATCAGCATCGGGGTTTCGATCTCAATAAAACCCTGCTGATCCAGGTAATCGCGGATGAATTTGATGGTTTTATGCCGCAGCATAATGTTCCGCTGCAGCCGCGCGCGCCGGACATCCAGATAGCGATACTTCAACCGCGACGTCTCTTCGGTCCTGTAGCCGTCATCGTCGAGGGGCATCGGCGGCGTCCGGGCCTCATTGAGTATGGAGATCGATTCCGCCAGAACTTCGATTTCACCGCTCGGCAGGTTGGGATTGGCGGATCCTTCGGGCCGCGGCCGGACTGTGCCCGTAATCTGCAGTACGTATTCGTTCCTGGCCTTGTCCGCTATGCCGTGGGCATCCCCCACACTTGGATCCACGGTGACCTGGACCAAGCCGGACCGGTCCCGCAGGTCGATGAAAATCAAATTCCCAAGATCTCTTCTCCGCTGCAGCCAGCCCGCCAGGCGGACGGATTTACCGGCATCGGATAATCGAAGTTCCCCACAATTGTGCGTTTTCAGCATAGTCGGCCATTCCATTAAAAAGGGTTGAAGACATGCCCCGTGAAACAGGGCTTTTCATCAATATTCTCCGCGGGCCGGCGTGGCCTTCCGGTGTCGCATAGGCCGCGCTGCTTCGCGCTGTAAGCGCGCGGCAGACCAGCCCAGG
>CAZLHW010000078.1:0-1803 GCA_964559085.1 uncultured Acidobacteriota bacterium
GGAGACCGCAGAGCATGCGGATGGTTGTGGACTTTCCGGCTCCGTTGGGACCCAGAAAGCCGAAGATTTCTCCGGGTTTTACCTGAAGAGAAACGTGGTCCACGGCAATAAAGGATCCAAACTTTTTCACCAGGTCTTCCGTTTCAACCGCCCAGGTGTTCATGAAGCCTCCGGACTTTCCGCGGCCCGCACCGTTCTGACAAATACGCCTTCCATGGTGGCGGCCTGCGTGGAGCGCTTCAGCTCTTCCGGCGTGTCGCAGCGGATGAGTTTTCCACGATGCATCAGCCCCACCCGGTTGCAGCGCTCGGCCTCGTCGAGATAGGCTGTCGCCATCATAATAGTGATTCCGTCCTTGAGCAGTTGATAGAGAATGGCCCAGAAGTCGCGTCTGGAAACGGGATCGACGCCGTTTGTCGGTTCATCCAAAAAGAGTATCTGCGGGCGGTGCAGCAGGGTGCACATCAGCGATAGTTTCTGTTTCATCCCTCCCGAAAGGCGGCCCGCCAGTCTGTCCTGGAACGGCTCCATGCGCGTCATGCGGAGCAGCCGTTCAGACAGCGTCGCCCGTTCCGCTCCGACAATTCCAAACAGGTCGGCGTAAAAATTCATGTTCTCCCGAACCGAGAGATCCTGATACAGGCCGAACTTCTGGGCCATATAGCCGATGCGATCTCTTACAGCCTGAGGTTCGCGTACGACATCATAGCCGGCGACGCGTGCGCTCCCTTCGCTGGGGTCGAGCAGGCTGCAGAGCATGCGCAGCGTTGTGGTTTTGCCAGCTCCGTCCGGGCCGACAAGACCGAAAATCTCCCCGGGGGCAATGGTCAAATGGACATGATCCACGGCTGTAATGCTGCCGAAACGGCGTGTCAAACCGCGCGTTTCGATGATCGGTTCCATGCGCTACTCCAGGACCAGGACGGCGTCTGCGGGCATGTTGGATTTCAGCTCGTGGTTTGGGTTTTTCAGGTCGATCTTGATCCGGTATACAAGCTTCACCCGTTCTTCCTGGGTCTGAATCTGCTTTGGAGTGAATTCCGCTTCCGATGCAATGAAGCTCACGCGTCCTTCGTATTCCTTGCCGGGATAGGAGTCTGTTGTGACTTTTGCCCGGGTTCCCAGCTTCACTCGGCCGAGATCGGTTTCATGAATATAGGCGCGCAGCCATGGATGCTCGATATCGCCGATAGTGACCACCGTTGTACCGGCTGCCAGCACCTCGCCGACGTCGGCTGCTTTAACCAGAACAACTCCGTCTACGGGGGAGATGGCCACCGTGTCGGCAAGTTGAGACTCGATCAGCGCCAGGTTCGCGCGCGCGCGCGCGATTTCCGCCTGCCGCAATAAAAGTTCCTGCTCCCGCCGCTTAATCTCCAGCGCATTGGATTCGGCCATTTTCAGGGCCGCCCGCGCTCGCTCCACCTGAGCCTCGGCCGCCTCAATCTGCTCTTTGCGCGGACCGGCCAGCACCAGCGCCTGGCGCTCCTTGGTCTGCTTGAGCATCGCCTCGGCATTTTCCCATCGGCTGCGGTATTGATCATACTGCGCAGTCGAAATGTCGTCATTTTTATACAAGGTCTGTGCGCGCTCCCAATCTCTCTTGGCGCGGTCATACTCCGCCTGCGCGGAATCGACCGCCGCCTTTGCTTCCTGGATTTCTTCGGGGCGCGAGCCGCTTTTCAATTCCTGCAGGCGCGCCTGATAGGAAGCCAATTCCGCCCGGCGCTGCTCCAGCTCGGCGGCCTGATTCCCCCTCTGCCAGGCCAGGGCGGTTTCCGCCTGTGCGAGCAGGGACCTCGC
>CAZLHW010000078.1:1813-11369 GCA_964559085.1 uncultured Acidobacteriota bacterium
GTGCGATACGACGCCGACAGAACGCTCGCGAAGATTGGCGCCCGGCTTCTTCACGGTTGCGTTGCGCTAAAAGCTGATCCTGGTCCAGGCGCGCAATGACCTGTCCTTTTTTGACGGTATCGCCTTCGTCAACAGAGCGCTCGATCAGCCGGCCCGCGGTTTTGAAGGCAATATTTACCTCGGTCAGTTCGATGTTTCCGGAAACCACAATCTGATTGCCGGGATTCCGCCCCTTTCGGTTTAGGAAAAAAAGAGCGGCCGCAACCAGGATCAGGACTAGCAGGATTAGGGCTACGATTCGTTTTTGCATGAGACTCACTCTCCACCTTTTGCGGTGAGGCCCGGAACGCCCCGGCGAAGCGGCATTATGGAAGGCGCAGCCGTTTGGCATTCCAAAGCGAATGGTCCTATTACCGCACGCTGCTCCGCACGCGACCCATGGCTTCTTCCAGATCTATGCGGGCCAGATTATAGTTGTAGAGCGCTTCGGTCTGGTTGTCGCGCGCCCGTTCCAGCCGCGTTTGGGCGTCCGTAACTTCGAGGCTGTAGGATACGCCGGCATCATAGCGGCGCCGCGCCTGAGCCAGTTCGTTTTCCGCCAGCTGCAATCCGTCCCGCGCAACCTTAACCTGTTGCTCGGCGGAGTGCAGGGCGTCCAGAGCCAAACGCACATTCAGTTCAATCTCTTCCCGGAGCGCCCGTGTTCTTACCATTTCGGCACGATATTGCGAGGCTGCCTCCGAACGCCGGTAATCGCGTCGCCCGCCGTCGAAGATGGGGACACGGACTGCCACCCCGACCACGCGGGTCGGCAGAGAATTGTTGAAGCCCGACCCGATCGTGCCGTAATCGCCGAAAACCGAAACGGAGGGTATTCGTTCCATTTTCGTGGCGCTTGCAGCGAGACGGCTGCTGATTTCACGCTGCTGTTGCGCCCGGAGGTCGGGCCGTTCTGCGAGCGCCTGTTCTCTGGCGCGCTCCAGCGTAACCGCGTCCACAGGCACATAGCCGAGTTTGTCGGTAAGCTCCAGTTCCAGGTTGAGAGGCTGGTTCATCACACGCAGCAGCTGCAGATGGGCGCTGCGCCGTCTGTTCTCGGCCACAAGCAGCCGCTGCTGGTCGTTTGCCAGCTGTACCCGGGCGCGCGTGATTTCGATCCCCGTGCCGGTGCCGGCTCCTTTCTGATTTTCCGCCTGTTGCAGCACGGCCTGAGAGAGCATTACATTTGCATGGGATGTTTCGACATCAGCGTCTGCGCGGATGGCGGAAAGATACGCACGCGCCACTTGAGCCGCAACCCTTTCCTCCATGCTCTCGAGTTCGGATTCCGCAGCCGAGATCCCCGAACGGGCGGATTGAAGGCGGCGTATAGAGCTTATGTCAAAAACACTTTGAGACGCACTGATGCGCGCATCCATGACATCAAACGGGCCCACGAGCGACGGGAATTCAAAGGAGTATCCCGAGATAGTCGGGATGTTAAATTGCAATCCGTTTGCGCGCAGATTCAAGGTCTGGCTGCGAAAGCCCAGCGACGAAGCGATGTCCGGCAACAGTGCCGCCCGCGCTTGTCCCGAGCGAGCCTGCGCCTGCTTCAGCAACTCGGCCGAAATCTGTATCTGTTCATTCCCTTCGCGGGATAATGCAAGCTGCACGGCGCTTTTCAGGCTTAGCGCAAGGACGCCCTGCCCGGTTTGCTGCTCTGCTGCGATACTGTTGACTGCCAGCGCGATAATCAGAACAAATGAATACCTCATCGGTTCACCTCGATCTGTTATTCAAAAGTTGCAGGTGCCGTGAATCCGCTGATGACGAAGAAGGACGCTGCATCCGCACTCCTCTGTGTCGCATCCGTCATGCGGGAGAGTCAAGCATACGCCGCAATTATAGCAAGCGCCGTTCACATCGCAGCAGTCATTTGTATGCGTTCCTTTAAAGTCGACAAACGCGCCGTCCGGCGACCTTTCCCCTTGGACGCCGGCTGCCCGGCGATCCTTATTCAATAGCCGCCGAAACCGGCGGCGCGCCGGGCCCTGCGGGGGCAAACCGGATAAAGGACCCGCGATGCAATTCAAACCATCTGTAAAGGATGGTTTTCTTCCTTTCCCGATGTAGAATACGGGATAGAGCATCGCCTAATAGATGAAAACAGGGCTGCACAGTTCGCACTGATGAACGGAATGCAAGGGGTTGAATTCTGCGGTTTCGCTTCCACAGGGGAACGCTTCCGGATCCGCTGGGCATTTCTGTTTTCTTTTAAAGACCACAAAATTGCGCACGAGATCCGGATCTGCGACTTTACGGGAATGCCGCCGCAACAGGGAGTGCTCAAAGCCAAGCCTGCATTTTAAGCGCCGGCATCCGGATCGCAATCACAGGCGCCTTATATGGCCGAGATCTATACTATCCTGCTTGCAGGACTGGCCCCATCTGAAGAATCAGTCGCGCTGACACATTTCTCCGGGCTGGGACATCGTGTGCTGACGGCGAAGGCCTATGACAGTGCCCTCGAGATACTCAAGACCGAAAAGCCCGGCGCCTGTTATTTCCAGACTCCTGCAGAGGACAGTGCCTTGCATACAATTGAGGAAGTCGTTCGCCGTTTTGCTTCCATACCTGTCGTTCTTGTGTGCAACCCTTGTGCGGCGAGCTTTATTCTTCGGGCCTGGCACGCCGGAGCGGCAGACGTCCTCCCGCTTCCCCTGACACCTCAATCTCTCGATGCCAGCTTGCAACAATGCGCCGGCCGAATCCCTTCCCAGCATGATCCGGCGATTTCGCCTTCGGCCCGTCTGGTGTTTCTCGATGAAGCCGGGAAGGAATGCTGGGTCCGAGTTGCGCCGCCCAAATTTACGATAGGACGCGGTTCCGGCAACGATCTGATGCTGGCACAAATGGGAATATCGCGATCGCATGCAGCCGTGATCGTTCAAAACGGCGATTATTATCTCCGCGATCTCGGGAGCAAGCAGGGAACTTATCTGAATGGTACAAAGGTGGAACAGGGGAAGCTGGCCAACGGAGACCGGATCCAGCTTGGCGGGCCTCACGGAATGAGCCTTACGTTTCACACTGGAGACCTTCTTCAATCGTTGCTGGCAGTCTCAGACCCCAGATCGGAAATCAACCTTTCGGTCCATGATTTTAAAGAAGTGGGGATGCTGTTTGCCGCGTTCCGGGCGCTCAGCTCTGTCCCCGTGCTGGACGATCTTTTGGCCCTCGTCGTGGATGCCGCGATTGAACTGACCGAAGCAGAGCGAGGCTTCATCATGCTTAAGGAAAACGATGGCACTCTGAGTTGCCGCTGCGCGAGGAACAACCAGAAAAAGATCCTGGACGGATCGTGTTTTCAAACCAGTAACCGCGTTCCGTACGAGGTGTTTGAATCCGGGCGGCCTGTGGTCATCAAAGATCTGGATTTTGGAGATTTATCGGATGACCATGCAGTCACGCGAAGACTGGGATTGCGCAGCATTTCGTGCGTGCCGCTTCGATATTCTGCTGTTCACGATCTCGGCGATTTGTCCCGGAGCGATAATGCCGCGACCATTGGCGTTCTGTATGTGGACAGCTCCGCCGTCAGCGCCGGAATGTCGAATCTCCGGGTGGATGCTCTGGAGACTCTGGCCTCCGAAGCGGCCATGGCCATTTACAATGCCCGCCTGTATAAGGACTCTCAGGATAAACGCAGACTGGATGAACAGCTGTCGGTTGCCCGCGAGATCCAGCGCGCGCTGCTGCCGCACCCGGACAAAAAACTCGACCATGTTCATGCCCACGGCCAGAATCTGCCCTGCTACGAGGTCGGGGGCGATTATTTCGATTACTTCACTCTGGACGATGGGCGCTTCGGATTTGCATTGGGCGATGTGGCCGGGAAGGGGATGGCGGCTGCTCTGCTGGCCTCGCTCCTCCAGGGAGTTCTCTCTGCGCAGATACTGTTTGAAGCCCCGCTGTCGGTCATGATTTCCAGCATGAATCGATTATTGGCGCAGCGCGCGACGGGGAATCGGTTTGTCACCTTTTTCTTCGGCATCCTGGCCCCGGACGGCACCTGCACTTATGTCAACGCGGGGCACAATCCCCCCTATGTTTTGAGCCCGGATGGATCGATGAGGGAATTGACTGCCGGAGGCATGGTGCTGGGACTTTTTCCGGCGGCTCCGTATGAGTCCGACACGATACAGCTTCAGCCCGACGACCACCTGGTGCTGTTTTCGGACGGAGTCGTCGAAGCTCTCAATAGCAATGGTGAAGAATTCGGGCAGGAGCGCTTGATTGCCCTGCTGCGCAACAATGCCCGTGCCTCGGCCTCGGAAATTCTTGCGCGCTTAAGAGATTCCGTGTTGTCCTTTTCCGCTCACACTCCGCAGCATGACGACATCACCATTATGGTTCTCGGGTACCGCGAATCCAATCCGCAAGGCACTTAAAAACGTGGTCACTTCCTGATTTATAGTGAATAATGAAGCTGTCATGAGCATTCCTGTCGCACTTACGATCGCCGGCTCGGATCCGTCCGGAGGCGCTGGAATTCAGGCCGATCTGAAAACGTTCCATCAGAGGGGCGTGTATGGAACCAGTGTCCTTACGCTGGTGACCGTGCAGAATACGCAGAGGGTCCGCGCCGTCGAAATTCTTTCGTCGGATCTTGTTGCCGCACAACTGGATGCTGTTTTGGAAGATATCCCGCCGGCCGCTGCGAAGACCGGCGCTCTCGGCGATAGAGACATTGTCTGCCTGATTGCAGAGCGCGCGCGCACTTTCGGATTCCCCCTCGTCGTGGACCCTGTAATGATCAGCAAGCACGGCCAGAGCCTCCTGTCCGATCAGGCGCGCGAGGCATTGACGGAGCTGCTTCTGCCGCACGCATTTCTGATCACTCCCAACCTGCATGAGGCGGAGGCGCTGGCGCATATGCCGGTGAGGGATACGAGAGCCATGAGAGAGGCGGCCATCAGGATTGCGTCTCTGGGGGTGCACGCGGTCCTGATCAAGGGAGGCCATCTCGAAACGGATTCCATCGATGTGTTGTATTGGAGGAAGCAGTTCATCGAATATCGATCCCGGCGCGTCCCGACAGCGCATACGCACGGAACGGGCTGCACTTTTTCTTCATGCATTACGGCGGAACTGGCAAAAGGGCAAAGCCTGCCCGATGCTGTGGAGGTCGCCAAAAGGTATATCACCCGGGCGATAGAAACAAATCCCGGGCTGGGCAAGGGCTCCGGCCCCGTAAATCATCATGCCGGGATTTAAGGAGGCCGGCCGGAAGCTCCATCGCGCGTTGTTTTTTGCCGATCGGGCCTCTATTCTTACATGTGCTTATGTTTAATTGGATAAGGCTCCGGAGAGAAACAGAATGACCAAGAATGCCAAGCCCCCGCTCAAGGCGTATCAAAACCAGGAATTTCTTCACAGCGACGACGCGCGCCTCATAAGAGTTCTAAGCGAATACCTGGAACCCGCAAGCCGGCTTCGACTGCACCGCGTGCGGGACACGATTGTTTTTTTCGGCTCTGCGCGGATTCGCCCTTTGGAGGAGAGCAAGAAGAATCTTGAAACGCTTCAGATGCGGCTGCAGTCCGGAACGGGACCGAAGCCTACGGCGGAAGACATGGCCAGGGCGGAGAAGGCCGTCCATCTTTCGCGTTATTATGAAGAGGCCCGTACACTTGCTCAGCTGATTGTGCGCTGGGCGAAGACATTGGATGGAGGGCTCAAGCGGCTGATGATCTGTTCCGGGGCCGGACCGGGTATCATGGAAGCGGCCAATCGCGGGGCCAATGAAGCCGGCGGCCAGTCCATCGGCCTTTCCATCAGCCTTCCAATGGAACAGGAAATTAATCCCTATGTGACGAAAGAATTGGCCTTCCAATTCCACTATTTCTTTATGAGGAAATTCTGGTTCGTGTATTTGGCGAAGGCGCTGATAATTTTCCCGGGGGGATTCGGCACGCTGGATGAAGCGTTTGAAGTATTGACGCTGGTGCAGACAAAAAAGACCCATCTGCCTGTGCCTGTTATTGTATATGGCTCCGAGTACTGGAAAGAGATTTTAAATGTCGATGCCATGGTCCGGTGGGGAACCATTTCTCCCGAGGACCTGAAGCTGATTCATCGTTCGGATGATCCCTATGAGGCGTTCGAATATCTGAAGACTGAACTTACAAGAATCCACAACCTGTAGGAGCGATTGGCTGAGCGCTCCTGCCTAACGGAACTGGTTATGGACGATTTTCTGTTGCAGCGTCGATACCCTGAAGCCCCGGTGTCTTCCAGAGACCACCGGCATGCCACAGAAAGAGACCGGGACCGCGTTCTTCACAGCGCCGCCTTCCGAAGACTCCAGGGGAAGACTCAGGTTTTCGGAATAGGGCAGGCTGATTTTTACCGCACGCGGTTAACGCACAGCGTCGAGGTGGCGCAGATTGCGCGCGCGATCGCCTACAACCTGCTTGTCGAACAGCCGCTTCTGAACCACTGCCTGTCTCCGGAACTGGCTGAAGCGGCGGCGCTCGCCCATGATTTGGGGCATCCCCCTTTCGGGCATGCGGGGGAAGAGACTCTCGACGCCTGCATGCGGGAGGTCAGCCGCAAATCCCGCCGAACGGGGGGAAATATTTTGCGGTTTGAAGGAAATGCCCAGACCTTTCATATTCTTGTGGCCGCGGAGCCGAAATCCCCTTCCTATCCCGGCTTGAATCTCACCCGCGCAACGCTGGCCGGAGTTATGAAATATCCCTACGCGCAGAGCGAGGGGACCGACAAGTTCATTTTTGCTTCCGATTTGCCTATGGCGAAATGGGCGCTCAAGCAGGGGGGCGCGCTTCTGAAAGCGCAAGGAAAAACAAAACGCCGGCGCCCCAAAACCTCTATCGCATGCCAGATTCTGGATTGGGCGGATGACTGCGCCTATTCGGTTCATGACGTGGAGGACGCGCTGCAGGCCCAGTTTCTGCATCCGGGAGATCTGGAAGACGCCCGGTTTGCCCGAAGGGTTTTGGCCCATTATGAGGAAACATGTAAAAAAGAGGCGGTTCCGCGCCTGACGCTCGCAGAAGTTCGCGAACGGCTGCTGGACCTGGAACGAAGAATTCAGCCGCCGGCACACGGAGATGAGAGAGCGCACCGGAAAGCCGCCATGCGCAATATCCTCAACGACCTGATCACGTCTGTTTCGGTGGAATTCTGCAAGGGCAGTCGGCGCGCCGATTTTTCGTGGAGACTGATTGTTCCCGACGAAGCAAGGATTCTGTCTGTGCTCTGCAAATCGGTCATTTGGGAAGCCGTTATTACCGATCCAAGGGTCGCGGCCATGAGCGCAAAGGGGAGAGAGATACTCAGAGATCTTTTTCATCTTCTTATGGAAGAGGTTATTGAGAAAAGGAGCGTGGTACTGTTTCCCCGATACTATCGCCCTCTTATCGAAGAGTGCCTGGACGGCGGGCAGATGGAAGCGGCGCGCGCCGTATGCAATTTCCTGGCGTTGCTCACCGACATGGATGCCCTCAGGTTTCACGCACTGCTGCGCGGCTCCAAAGCCTCCTCCATTTTCGACTTTATCTGACGTGCGACTGAACGTCGTTCCTCAAATAGAGCGGTTCGGCGATCTGCTGGTTCCTGGTACGAGCGAGCAGACCGAGCAAAATAACCGGATTATGTTTTTTGTCGGGAAACGATTACTCTGCCAAAGCTTCCTATGCGTAGGATGGAAAGCATATGGCTATGACGGCCCCCAACACATGCCTTCCAGCGCAGCGTCCAACCTGACCTCCCAGTTCCCCGGCAAAGAACGGGACACGGATTAGTCCTTATTGCCAACCCTGTTCGGTAGCAACTGTTCGGGCGATGTTTTGACCGCTTTTATCGCAAAATAATTGCCGGTTACATACCGCGTCGGCCAGCCGGCCATCGCTTCAAATGCCATGAGGATGCTCTGAACCTTGAGCTTGCATTTGGGTGATTTGCATCGGTCGGCCCACCGGGTCAGGAGTATCGCCGGCACTCGCGGACAGTGGGCAATAGCAGTGGCCTCAAGGAGTTCGAATCCTGCTGATTTTAATATGCTCCGGAATGTGCCAAAACTGCAGGTGTAACCAACGTAGTACGGCAAAATGCCCGCTCGGTGCAGCAGCCGGAATGGAAGCAGCTGCCGGAGCCGGATCAGGGGATTGCCCAGATTGTCCAGGGTGAGAATGAGAGAGCCACCCGGACGAAGGACCCTGGCTATCTCCCTCAGGCTTTGCAGGAGTTCGCTGCGGCTTGGGAAGTGGTCAAGCGTAGAGGTCGAAAGCACGCCGTCAAACACGCCCGTCCGATAGGGAAGCTGCCGGACATCCGCAACAACGCCATTTAATCCATCGTTTCGATTGAGCGCCTGGGCCGCCACCTGGCGGGAATAATCGATGCCGAATACCGGAACCCCGATCTCACTGAGAGGCCTGCACAGGCCGGAGCCCATCGCTTCTTCGAAAAGATCTGTCTTCAGCAGGGGGCCCTTTTTCTCCCCGCCCCACCACCGGGCGATCAGGTCCCGGTTGAGGGCGTCACAATAAGCCCGCCACGAGGATTGCGGGATGCGCTGCAGGTTTTGATAGGCTTCTGTCCAGTGGTCCATGCGGCCACTTCCTGAAATAGATTTGGGAAACGCTCCAACGCTCGAGCCCGCGGCGGCCGCGTCCCTTTTCATCTCCGCCCGCAGACTCGATTAAGCATAATCTCCATGGAGCGAAGGGCCAAATAAAATGCCAAAACGAAATGCTTGGCGCCTGGTTTGGAAATCACGTATCCTGCATGCTCTGCGGCGCTCCGGCCTAACGTACGGCAGATGCCGCTCACTGAATAAATTAGGAAAAGCTGTGCGATGAAACCAGGGGGAGTGATTGTAATCGGCGGGTATATCAACGGGCTGGGCATTGTCCGCTCGTTTGCTGCCCGCAAGATTCGCACGGCCGTCATCCTGACCAAATCTTACGATCTCGCTCAATACTCGCGACACGTGGCCGCCAGCGAAAGCGCCCTGGACCTCGTTGAGAGGCCCGAGACGCTGATGGAAGCGCTTGGCCGCCGGTCTTCCCTGTGGAAGGGCTGGGCTTTATTCCCATCCAACGACGAAGCTTTGGCGGCAATTGTGGAGTGCAGAGAACAGCTTGAAGCGCAGTATCCGATCCTCACGGCGCCGAATGAGAACCTCCGCTACTTTC
This sequence comes from uncultured Acidobacteriota bacterium, assembly GCA_964559085.1. Lineage (GTDB taxonomy): Bacteria > Acidobacteriota > UBA6911 > UBA6911 > UBA6911 > UBA6911. Next base: position 11,020 of record CAZLHW010000078.1, read on the forward strand.
TCGACAAGGATCGGATGCTACAGGCTGCGGGCGATGTCGGCATTCCGGTCCCGACTTGTTATGGCCCCGCCGTCTCTGCAACTGCCGACCGTTCGGATCTCCGCTTTCCCGTCATCGTCAAGCCTCTCGCCTCGTTTCGCTTTCACGAACGCTTCGGACGAAAAGTCCTGGTTGCCGCCAATCTCCAGGAATTAAAGCAAGCGATCGTTTGTGTGGAGGGAGCCGGCATTCCCTGCCAGGTATTTGATATCGTGCCCGGTGCAGCCAACCGGATTTATTGCGAGTGCCTGTATATCGATGCCGAGGGTGTTCCGGGCGCAGATCTTCTGGTGCGAAAGATCCGGCAGAGG
>CAZLHW010000079.1:0-11363 GCA_964559085.1 uncultured Acidobacteriota bacterium
GAACAGAGGAGGGACCGATAACAGCGTCTTCCGGTATTTTCATTCCGGAAATTATTTTGCAGGCGGTTTGGGCGCCGCCGGCGCGGGCGTCGCCTGCGTGCCCGGATTTGCCGCCGGTGCGGGTGCTGCCTGTTGATTCCGTTTTGCCGCTTCTGCCGCTTCCTGCTCTCTCAGGATTTGCTCCCGAGTCGGCACCGCAACGGGAGGCGCGGCGGTTTCTTTTTTGGCAGGCTGCGCACTCTGCCGCTGTTTCCCCTCGAGGATCGATTTGCTTTCCGATTTGACGGCGAGCATCGACAGCGCAATGCTGGTGAGCATAAACACCACGGCGGCGACGGTCGTCATTTTCGACAGGAACGACGCGGGACCGCGACTGCCAAAGGCCGTCTGCGTGGCGCCCCCTCCAAAGGCTCCAGCCAAATCCGCACTTCTTCCCGACTGCAGAAGCACTACAAGCACCAGGATAACGCACACTATTACGTGCATTGCGACAACTGAATAATAAAGAATCATAGGATTCCAGAACCTGCTTTCCGACGGCGCCTAGGCCTTGAACCGGCAAATGCGCAGGAAGCTTTCGGCTTCCAGGCACGCTCCACCCACAAGCGCGCCATCGATATCGGGCTGCAGCATCAAGGCATCAATATTGTCAGGCTTCACGCTGCCGCCATATAAAATGCGAACTTCCTTCGCTTCTTCCCCGAACTTATCGGAAAGCCATTCGCGGATCATGCGATGCATTTCCTGAGCAGTCTCGGGTGATGCGGTACGACCGGTGCCGATAGCCCATACCGGTTCGTAGGCGAGAATAATACGCAAGAGGTTATGGCGTGTCAAGCCATCCAATCCGCCCGCAAGTTGTTGTGCTACTACGCTATGATGCTTCTCCGATTCCCGCTCTGCCAGAGTCTCGCCAATGCACACGATCGGCTGGAGCCCCGAGTCCAGCACCGCTCGAACCCGGCGGTTCACCAAAGCATCCGTTTCGCCGAAAAATTGCCGGCGTTCCGAATGGCCAAGGATGACCATACCGCACCCCAAGTCCTGAAGCATCGGGATGCTGATCTCGCCGGTGAAAGCCCCCTTAGCCTCCCAGTGCACGTTTTGAGCAGCCAGGATAATGGAGCTTCCCTTCAGCTCTTCCGACACAGCGGCTAAGGCCGTAAATGGAGGTGCCAGTACGATCTCGCACTGAGACACATCTGCGGCTCCGTCTCTAATGGCACGTGCCAGAACCCGGGCCTCGCTGTTTGTCTTATGCATTTTCCAATTTCCGGCAATGACCGCTTTTCTCATAAAACCCCCACCGATGGAGAACTCAAAGGCACCAGCGCCGACAGAATTTTAATTGGCGCCCGTCGTGCGCACATTATCCTTTTTCGTTGAGTGCGGCGACCCCCGGCAGCGTTTGACCGGCCAGGAATTCCAGCGACGCGCCGCCCCCGGTGGATATGTGCGTGATTCGGCCGGCGACACCGGCTTTAGCGACAGCCGCTGCAGAGTCGCCGCCGCCAATCACCGACGTCGCTCCTGAATCCGCAACCGCTTTGGCAATATTTACAGTGCCTGAGGCGAAGGCATCCTTTTCAAACACGCCCATCGGTCCATTCCACACTATGGTTTTGGCGGAACGGATTATGTCTGCGTACTGCACCGTGGTTTTGGGACCTATATCCAATCCCATCTCGCCATCCGGGATCTGTCCGGCCGAAACGGCATGCGCCGAAGCCTCATCTTCCGGGCTGGTGCTCGCAATGGCGTCCACAGGAAGAACAATCCGATCTTTCGCACGCAGCAGCAGGTCGCGCGCCAGCTCCCGCTTGTCCTCTTCACACAGGGATTTTCCTATACTTTTGCCCTGGCTCTTTAAAAACGTGAACGCCATCGCACCGCCGATAAGGAGGCGATCCACTTTGCCGAGCAGGTTTTCGATTACCTCAATCTTGTCGGAAATTTTCGCGCCCCCCAGAATGGCGACAAAGGGTCGTTGCGGAGCCTCCAGAGCGGTTCCAAGGTAGCGCAGCTCTTTTTCCATGAGAAATCCCGCGGCCGCTTTCTGAACGTAATGCGTGATTCCTTCCGTCGACGCATGCGCTCGATGGGCGCTGCCGAAGGCATCGTTTATGTAAAGAGGCGTAAATGCCGCAAGTTTTTTGGAGAATTCCGGGTCGTTCGCTTCCTCCTCGGGATGGAAGCGCAGATTCTCGAGCAGAAAGACGTCGCCCGGAGCGGCCGCATTCATGGCTTTTTCAACTTCGGGCCCGATACAGTCGGGTACGAACAGAACCTTCTTCCCAAGCAGCTCGGACAGCTTGCCGGCAACCGGGGCAAGAGAAAATTCCGGTTTGGGCTTCCCCTTAGGCCGGCCCAGGTGAGAAGCCAGCACCAGGATGGCGCCCTTTTCAATTCCGAATTTTATTGTCGGCAGTGCTTCGCGAATTCGAAGGTCGTCCGCAACTTTGGAATCCTTGATCGGAACATTGAAATCCACGCGCACGAAGACGCGAGCCCCGTTCAGATCCAAATCCTGAATAGTAATCTTATTCATAATCCCCGCCTTCCCTGTGCCGTCTGCACGATAAGCTGCGGCGAACGGGTATCCCCTTCCCGCAACTTTATAAGTTGCTACCCAATATACTTGATCAGATCCCGCAGCCTGCAGGAATAGCCCCATTCGTTGTCATACCAGGCAAGCGTTTTGACCAGGTTTCCATTGACCTTGGTTTCCGAAGCATCCACGCAGCCGGAGAAAGAGCTCTGCATGAAATCGGAGGACACCAGCGGTTCTTCCGTATATCCGAGGATGCCTTTGAGTGGACCTTCCGAAGCCTCCCTCAGCGCCCTATTCACCTCTTCTTTCGTAACCTTGGCTTTGACAATTGTGACCAAATCCACAAGCGATACATTGGGAGTCGGCACGCGGACAGCAATGCCGTCCAGCTTGCCTGAAAGCCTCGGCAGAACAAGGCCGATTGCCTTCGCCGCCCCGGTCGAGCTGGGAACCATGTTGATAGCGGCTGCGCGTGCGCGCCGGAGATCGCGATGCTGCAAATCAAGCAGGTTCTGGTCGTTTGTGTAGCTGTGGATCGTCGTCATGAAGCCGGACTCGATCTCGAACTTTTCATCAAGCACTTTGGCCAGCGGCGCCAGGCAGTTTGTTGTGCAAGACGCATTGGAAATGATGTGATGCTTGGCCGCGTCATAGGCCTCCAGATTAACGCCGACGCAGAAGGTGCCGTCCACGCCTTTGCCGGGAGCCGAAATGACGACCTTTTTGACGGTGCCCTGCATGTGGGCTTTGGCTTTTTCCGCCTCAGTAAATAACCCGGTGGATTCGACAACAACGGTGGCGCCCAGCGAACTCCAATCCAGTTTGGCGGGATCTTTCTCGCTGAAGACTTTCAGGGTCTTCCCGTTCACAAGAATGTTGCCATCCTTCAACTCCACACTGCCGTCAAACTTTCCCAGGACGGAGTCGTATTTCAGCAGATGAGCAAGAACTTCCGGCTTGGTGATATCGTTGATTCCCACGATCTCAATCTTGGGATCTCCCATGGAACACCGGACAAGATTTCTTCCGATTCGTCCAAATCCATTAATGGCAACTTTGATTGTCATGGCGTATCCTCCAAGGTTTGTTTATAAAAAGACATTTATTATAGCGGGGAATTAAGGGGACAGCCACCATATTCCCGCCGGAGCCTTATTATGAATTTACAGCATGCCCACTCTGTGGCTTGTCGATTCGACCTTGCGGAGCCGATCGCCGTCGCCGACTTCCCGGAAAAGGGGAATATCAACCGGCAAACCTACCTGGTTGCGGCGGGATACCCGCAGGAGCGTCAGGAGTATATCCTGCAGCAGCTTAACCCCGTGGTTTTCACGCAGCCGCAGCGCGTCATGGAAGCCATGATTCTATGCCTGGATGCCCAACGGGCCGCCGTTTGCGAAGGCGCGCTCCGTCGGGATGAAGAGTGGGAGACGATCCGGCTGATCCCGACCAAAGAAGGCAAAGCCTTTCTCCAAATCGGGCACGGAGACAGCCTGCAGTGCTGGCGCATGATGGCCAGAATCCGCAATGCACGATCCTATAAAAGCTTGAACGACATCGCCGACCCGGATCTCCGCCTCCGCATCGCGGAACAGGCCGGCCGCGGGCTCGCAATCTTCGGAACTCTGACTGCGAAGATACATCCGGGAAAGGTCCGCAGCCCGCTGCCCGGATACAGGGATACAGGTCTTTACTATGATCAACTGCAGTCGGTGCTTGCGGGAAATCGGACCGCCGCAGAAGCGTCCGCATGTCTTCCGAAAGACCCGGTCTTGAAGCAGGCCACGCAACCGCATTTCCTCGTCCATCTGCCGCAGGCGGAATTTCGGAGCAGACTGAGCGATCCGCAAGTGCAGCGTTGCATTCATCTTGCTCTTGAACAGAAAAAGTATGCCCTGCAGCTGGCGCGCGGTCTGGCTTCGGGAGCCCTGCGCAAGGCGATCGTTCATGGGGACACCAAGCTGGAGAACTTCCTATTCGACACCCGTACAGGGAAGGTCAGGGCGCTCGTGGACATGGACACGATCCTGCCGCACACCTGGCTGTCCGACTGGGGCGATATGATGCGGTCTCTTGTGAATCCGGCAGGGGAAAAGGAAACGGATCTGGGAAAAATACGGATCGATTTCGAGGTCTTTCAATCCGCAGCCCGCGGATTCCTCGAATCCGCACAGGCCATAGCGCCGGAGGAAATCGCCCTGATGGCCGACGCGGTGCAGATTATGGCCCTGGAGCTGGGGGTCCGCTTTCTGGCGGATTATGTAAGAGGAGACAGCTATTTTATGCTGGGCGCCGAAGAACCGCAGGATCTGAACAAAACCAGGGCACTGGTACAGTTTCGGCTGTTCGAGGAGTTGCGCAATAATGCGCGGGTGCTCGAAAAAATATTGGAGCCCTTGAACCTTCGGCTGCGATAGCCGCAGGACTCAAGGGCTCGGGGATCCTGAAAAACAACTATTCGTAATCTTCGGGCATGGGCGCCGCGGCCTTTTTCTTCGGCTCAGGCTCATCCGTAATAAGGGCTTCCGTCGTTAAAAGTATTCCGGAGAGCGATGCAGCGTTCTGCAGGGCGATGCGCACCACCTTGGTGGGATCGAGAATTCCCTGTTCGACCAGGTCTCCGTATTCTCCCGTTTCGGCATTGAAGCCGTAGCTCCCCTCGTTGGACAGAATGTTCGCGACTGCAATAGCTCCATCGACACCGGCGTTTCTGGCAATCATGCGAACCGGTTCTTCCAGGGCAGCCCTGACAATCCGAGCTCCCGTCGCCTCATCCCCTTTAAGATCAAGCGCATCCACCGCTTTCTGGGAACGCAGAAGAGCAATGCCTCCGCCGGGAACAACGCCTTCTTCTATTGCGGCCCGCGTTGCATGGTGGGCATCCTCCACGCGCGCCTTGAGCTCCTTCATCGAGGATTCCGTGGCGGCCCCGACGCGGATAACGGCGACGCCTCCGGCGAGCTTCGCCAGCCTCTCCTGCAATTTTTCACGGTCGTAATCGGACGTCGTCTCTTCAATCTGCTTCTTGATGCTGGATATGCGGCCCGCAATCTCTTTATTCTTGCCGGCGCCTTCAATAATGGTTGTGTTGTCTTTGTCGATGACGACGCTCTTCGCGCGGCCAAGATCGCTGATCTGCGCACCCTCGAGTTTGACGCCCAAGTCCTCCGACAGGAACCGCCCGCCCGTCAGAATGGCAATATCTTCGAGCATCGCTTTGCGCCTGTCCCCGAATCCCGGCGCTTTTACGGCCGCACACTTCAAAGTGCCGCGAATCTTGTTCACAACCAGCGTTGCCAGCGCCTCTCCCTCCACTTCCTCCGCAATAATCAGCAGGCTTTTGCCCATCCGCGTGACTTTTTCGAGCAATGGGAGCAGATCGTTGAGGGCGGCGATCTTTTTCTCGTAGATCAGTATCAGCGGATCCTCCAGTACGCACTCCATGCGATCCTGGTTGGTCACAAAGTAGGCGGAAAGATAACCGCGGTCAAAGCGCATGCCTTTGACCACCTCCAGCTCCGTGGCCATGGATTTCGCTTCTTCCACCGTTACCACGCCATCCTGTCCGACTTCCTCTATGGCCTTGGCAAGGAGTTCGCCGATCTTCCGGTCGCCGTTTGCGGAAATAGTAGCAATATCCGCAATATCCTTTTTCCCTTTCACGGCTTTGCTCATGCTTTTGATTTCTTTTACAACCGCATCGACAGCAATATCAATTCCCCGCTTCAGCGCCATCGGGCTGGCTCCCGCAACCACATTTTTCAACCCTTCTCGATAGATTGCCTGGGCCAGGACGGGGGCCGTGGTCGTCCCATCGCCGGCCAGATCCGACGTCTTACTGGCCACTTCGCGCACCATTCGCGCACCGATATCTTCTCTTTTATCTTTGAGTTCGATTTCCTTGGCTACCGTTACTCCATCCTTGGTGATGATGGGGGATCCGTATTTTTTTGATAGCATCACATTGCGCCCTCGGGGCCCCAACGTGACTTTCACTGTATCGGCAAGGGTATTCACACCGCGCAGGACAACGCTTCGAGCATCTTCACTGAAAATCAGTTGTTTGCCAGCCATATTCATCCTCCTTACAGAATTTGACGCACGTATTTAATATCTGAGTGCAACCCTGTCAAGTATCCTTAGCAGGTTATGTTTGACGAATTTAGGGTAGATGGCCGGCATGCAAGAGTCTTGATGAGGCGTTTGCAGTCGGCTATAAACAAGTGGGGCCAGAAGCGTTGAACTCGCAGGATCTTAATTGAGCTTCTCTATGCAATTCAGAGCGATTTTCCGGACACCCGTATGTGGCATGCTTGGATTGCTTTTCCTGTGCACCCTGACAGGAATTGTTTTTTCCCAGGACCTCGCCGAAAACGGCGTGCAACAGGTGCGCCACGAATTCCCTTACCGCGACGGAACCGTAACGCTTCGGGCGGACTCTATCGAGAAATCGCCGCAAAGCCGCTACCGGGCCAGAGGCAAAGTGTTGATTACGTATCAGGACATCACCGTATCCGCAGATGAGGCCGAGTATGACGAGGAGACCCGGAACGGAATCCTAACCGGACATATTCGATTCAGTCAAAGTCCGCAATGGCTGACGTGTACGCGCGCCGATTTCAATTTTTCCACGCAAACAGGTGTGTTCTACGAAGCATCCGGCTTTACGGACCGGGAATTTTTTATATCCGGACGCACGATCACCAAAACCGGTAAATACACCTACAGAGTCGAATCCGGAGCCGCGACGACGTGCCGGCCGAAAAATCCCAAATGGATTCTTTCGGCATCGCGCACCGACATCCGCGTGGACGGAACGGCGCGGATGCAGAATACGGTGTTTAAAATAAAGGGATTGCCCGTCTTTTATTTCCCTTACGTCTTATTTCCTCTTGAAAAGAAGCAGCGCAGCAGCGGCTTTATTCCATTCCATACCGGAAGCTCCACATCCAAAGGACGGGTTTTCAGCGAAGGTTACTATCAAACACTTGGAAAAAGCGCTGACGTGCTGATTTACGGCGATTACTTCACGCTTCGGGGGTTGGCGGTCGGCGGCGTCTTTCGGGCAAGGCCGAATCCGGAAACGCGTTTCACGCTCGAAGCGTACGGCATCAACGACAAACTCAAACAGGGCGGCATCCAGCTGAATGTGGATGGAGAATCAAACCTGAAAGGGGGCTGGCGGGCCGTGGCGCGAGTCAATATCTCATCCAATTTCAGTTTTCGCCAAGCATTTTCCGACAGTTTCCGCGCGGCAACAATCTCTCAGGAGCGGGCTACCGCGTTTCTGACCCGCAACCATAACAGCCTTTCCACCAATATCGCTTTTGAACGTCAGGAAGTGATTTTTCCTGTCCGCTCTCTTATCATCCGAAAGCTCCCCTCGCTCGAATTCCACGCGCTGGGAACCCCGCTGGGAAAATCTCCCTTCATCTTTAGCCTGCGAACCTCGCTGGACGGGATTTCCAGAACCGACAGCCGGATCGAAACGCAAAGACTGATTCAACGGCTGGATATTTATCCGCGTCTCGCCCTGCGGCTTCCTTCGTTCCTCGGGTTCAGTCTCCTGCCCGCGATCGGAGTCCGGGAAACCTACTACGGAGCTCAACTTGCGGAGAACGAATCCTCCCAGGTCGTGAATCGGAGCCTGCATCGGCGCTACACGGATTTAAACATTGACCTGCGGATGCCCCTGCTGGAAAAGGACTTTTCCGGCACACGGTTCGGGGATTTCCGGCACACGGTGGAACCGTTTGCGATCTATCGCCGCATCCATGGAATCCGTGATCTGGACCGAACCATTCGCTTCGATGAAGAAGACGCCATTGCCGACACAAACGAGGTTGAATACGGAATCATCAACCGGCTGTTTCGAAACAAACGGGCGGAAACCGGCGTGAATGAAAACCATGAGTTTTTATCCTTCGGATTGATCCAGAAATATTATTTGGATCCGACATTCGGCGGAGCCTTCCGGCAGGGCCGGCCCAACGCCTTTCATCCGCTGGACACCGTAACGGGCTTTTATCACACGACGATTTCCAAGAACATGGCGCCTCTCAGCATGATTTTTCGGATGTCGCCGAAAAGCAGCATCCACACCGACATTCGCGCGGATTTTGACACGGGCCTGCTGCGCTGGCGCAACGGGAGTTTCGTCACATGGTGGCAGCAGGGTAAATTCATTCTTTCAGGAACCTACTTCAAAACTCGCGCCGTCGAACTTGGAATTCTCACCAGCAACCATGTCCAAGGCCAAATTGGATACGGGTCTCCGGATCGCGGGCTGTCATCCAGCCTGACCATAAGCTACAACCTCCGCACTTCCCAATTGCTGAACAGCAACACCCGCCTGAATTACACGTGGGACTGCTGCGGGGTAGCCATGGAATTCAATCAATTCGATCTTGGGCTGCGAACTGAATCCAGATTCAGTTTTTCCTTCACGCTTAAAGGGATTGGCAGCTTCGGCAATATCAAGCGTCCCGACAGCTTGTTTTAGGAGAGTGCGAACCATGGTGAGAGCCTTTCTGCTGGCCGGCACCAATATGGGGGAACGCAAAGCCAATCTTGATTTTGCATTGCGCTCCCTGTCCAGAGGCGGCAATGTGCGACAGGTCTCTTCTCTTTTTGAAACAGAGCCGGTCGGATATTTGACCCAACCCTGGTTTCTCAATCAGGCGATCGAAATGGAAACCGGGTACACTCCGCGGCAATTGCTGGCGCTCTGCCAGGATATTGAATCGTCCGGCGGAAGAGTTCGGACTTTCCAAAACGCGCCAAGGACTCTTGATCTGGATATTCTTCTCTACGGAGAATGCATTATCGCAGAACCCGACCTCGTAATTCCCCATCCCAGGATGGCAGAACGCAGATTTGTTTTGGTTCCCCTGGCTCAGATCGCTCCGGAGTTGGTGCATCCGCTTCTAAAAAAGACAATCCATTCGCTTCTGGAATCCTGTCCAGACGCCTCGGAAGTCCGCCTCGTACCCGAAACCTAAGTTGCTGATAAAAAAAGCAAACGGAGTCCTTCTCTTGATTGATTCAAAATTTTGGTCTGTGTTATTATGCCCGTCGCAGTGAAGCAGATGAAAATCTGGCCGATAGAGTCTAATCGAAGTCGTTTATTTTGTTGCCTTAGGGGATATCTAGATTGTTGAGTCATCTGCATAAAACTCTTATAAAGGCAGTTTTTACTACCCTTTTAATATCGGCGCTCCCATTTAAGTGCTCCGCATCGCCGCTGGAGACGATCCAGAGCAAAATACAGAAGTTTCTGAAGCGGCCGGGAGTTCGGTCCGCGCTCTGGGGCATTCAGATTCTGGATCCGGATACCAACAGTGTTCTGCTCGAGGTAAATCCGGACAAACCCTTCCTTCCCGCATCCGTACTGAAGGTCGTCACCACTTCGGCGGCGCTGGAAAGGCTGGGCCCTGAATTCAAGTTTCGAACCAGCGTCTATACGAACGGCACAATCAAGCCGGACGGCACGCTCGCAGGTGATTTGATTCTTGTAGGGCGCGGCGATCCCAATCTGACCGATTCCTCAGGCGGATTGTTTGAAAAGCCGGCGTTTAAGGAACTGGCGGAAGGATTGAAAAGCTGGGGCATTACAAGGGTTGAGGGCGACATCATCGGCGATGACAGCTACTTTGATTCCAACAGTCCCGTAAAAGGATGGACGGCGCAGGCGCTTAAATCGCTGTATGGCTCGCCGATCAGCGCGCTCAGCGTAAACAACAATGTCCTCTTCGTTCACGTGCGCCCGACAAAATACAACCAGAGGGTCTCGGTGGAGCTCGAACCCGAGACTTCCTATTTTAAAATCCGGAATCTCGCCAAAACCGGCGGCCGTAAATCACAAAATACGGTCACTGCGCGCCTGATCCGCGGCACCAATACTATTGTCGTATCCGGCACGCTTCCCTCCACCCGCTCGGCAAGTCCGCACATACTTCTCGAAAAACCGGCGGAAGTGGCCGCCGGCATACTGCGGGACGAACTGAAAAAACAGGGCATTGAAACCGGAGGCAGCATATCTTCGTATAGCTACGGGCACGTTTCCGAAAGCGAACAGCAGACATGGAGACTTCTGGCGGAACACAAATCGCCTCCATTGATTCGCGCGCTGGAGATCATCAACAAGAAAAGCCAGAATCTTCATGCGGAGATGCTGCTCCGCACTCTGGGAGCGGAGTTTAAGGGGATCGGGACCAACGAGGCGGGGTTGCAGGTTATTTATGACTTTCTTGTTGCTGCAGGAATCGACATCGATAAAATCCGCCTGAATGACGGGTGCGGCCTCTCCAGGGAAAATTTCCTCACGCCCCGGTTCCAGACTTCCCTGCTTCATTTTCTGTCGCAGCGCTATTACTTCGACCTGTTCCGCAACACTCTCGCTGTCAGCGGAACGGACGGCACGCTGCGGAATCGGCTCTCTTCTACAGAGGTGCGCGGCTCCATACACGCGAAAACAGGGACGCTGAACGGCGTAACCACCCTCGCCGGATACATGACGACGAAGTCCGGCCGGAATCTTGTCTTCACTATTTTTGCCAACCGCGCCAATGCCACCGCACGCGTTAAAAAAACTATTGATGAAATCTGCTCTCTGTTTGTTAACCTTTATTAATGAGCTTACGAGTACTTTTTTTCGCTTCTATGGCAGACGCATCCGGCGCCCGTGAGGTTTTTATAAACGCCGCCGAATTCACCGATGTGGGTTCGGTCTTTAAGAAAGTCGCGACAGCCCATCCCGCTGTGGAACGCTACCGGGCCTCCGCTCGGTTCGCCAGATATTCGGAATTTGCCC
>CAZLHW010000080.1:0-11320 GCA_964559085.1 uncultured Acidobacteriota bacterium
AGTATATTTGCATACAGCGCCTGCTTCGACCCGAAGTGCCGGAAGACTATCGCTTCGGTCACACCGGCAGCCGCCGCTATTGCTTTAGCGGTCGTGTTTTCGAATCCGTGTTCGGAGAATATTTCCTTTGCAATCCTGAGCAACTGGATTCGGCGCTCATCCGCTTTAAGACGTTTTTGCGGTGGCGGCTTCTTCCCCATAGAACGGGTTCCTGAGTTCCCATTAAGCTCTCCGGAAAAGATAAGTCAGTGGGGACTTACTTTAGGCTGATTCGGTCGCGGATGTCAACGTGTACCCTATTTGTTGTGGCGTCCGGTTTTTTCATGCCTTAAAAGGCTATCCCCACTGGGGAAAAATGATCGATAATCGCCCAAAGGCAGCGCGCAAACTTCTGCCGAATCTTGAGCCGTGCGCATACTCGCAGATGAAACGGGACGAATAGCGACAATAAATCAGAGCGGCCGTTTGATGAGCGCATCGCCATAATTACAGACTGGCCTCACATCCTCATCATCAACGGTGTCAGCTTTGCCGGCTGCCTCGTACAGGAGCATGTCCACCAGCGTTGCCTGCGAACCTTTAGTTTGAATGGCAATATCCTCGCCAACCCACCCCATAGGAACTTCTGATGCCTCTTTGATAATCAACAGAGAGTCCGGGCAGCGCCTATTTTGAAATACATCAACCGATAGCTTAAAGACGCCAGAAAAACGGTACAAGGATCATGGCGAGCATAAAAACAATTGCGGTGAGGCAGAGTCCAACCCGGACATAATCCCCGACCTTATATCCTCCGGGACCCATTACAAATACATTCACGGGATGGCTGACGGGCGTCAGAAATCCGGAAGAAGCTCCCAATACAAGTATCATCACCATGGGATAGGGGCTAACCTGAAGCCGGGCTGCACTGCTCAAAGCTATGGGAGCGAGCAAAACCATGGCTGCGGCTCCAGATATAACTTGGGCGAGAAGCATGGAAATGACGAAGAGACCGGCCAGCACGGGGAAATGGCCCAGCGGACTCAGGATATGAAGAAGATTGCGGGATATCATATCCGCCGCGCCGCTCTTGTCCAAAGCCATTCCGAGCGAAAGCATGCCGCCGACCATCACCACGGCTTTCCATTCGATGGCCTGGTATCCCTCATCCATCTTGAGCGCGCCCGATAAAATCATCACCAACGCTCCAAGAAGGGCTGCGGCCGCTATGTGAAGGATGCCGAAGCCCGCGGCCAGCAACATAAGCCCCAAACCTGTCAAAGCCCAGGGAGCCTTATCCGGACGCCCGATTTCCCCAAGGTATCCGGGAGCCTCAAGAACAATGAAATCCCGTTCCTGATTTAAGATTTTGATGCGCGCATGCGGTCCTTGTACAAGCAGGATATCGCCAAAGCGCAACGGCGTGTTTTTCACTTCATGAAGGATTGGTTCGCCTTCACGCATAATCGCCAGCACCACCAAGCCGAATTTTTGTCGAAAATTCATTTCTCGCAGAGATTGCCCGACAATGCTTGCGGATGGAGCAATGATCACTTCCACTACACCGATGTTGAGATCTGCAAGATGGACGTTCATGCCTGCGCCCGCGGTTTCGAGCTTCAGGCCGAGCTGTTCCTGAGCTGCGTGGAGACTTTTACGATCTCCTTTGATGATCAGTCTATCTCCGGCATGCAGAAGGTCGCCTGCTTCGGGAGCCAAAATCATCTTGGAGCCGCGATGCAAGCCCATAATATTGACATTAAAGAGCTGGTCCAGTCGGCTCTCAACAATGCTCTTCCCATCCAGAGGCGATTCCCTGAGGATGCGCGCTTCGAATACAAGATCCGGCAATCGATAAATCCTGGCCAACTCTTCCGGGTCGCGGCGATCCTTCAGCGTTTCCAGACCCGGATAATTGGGGAGGATCTTCCTCCCAAGCACCGCCATAAACACAATTCCGGCGGCGCTCATGATGCTGCCGATGCGAAAGAAATCAAAGAAGCCGAACGGGACGAAGCCTGCCTGCCGCAATGCGTCATTCGCAAGAAGGTTGATGGTTGTAAATAAAGTTGCCATGCCGCCCAATAAGGTGCCGAAGGAAAGCGGGATCATTAACTTGGACGCCCGAATTTCAGTTCGCCGTGAAATGCTTCTGAGCCCGGGGATCAATACCGAGGCCGCCGCAATATTATTCATGACAAGAGAGAGCATTGCAGAAGCCATCATTGTTACGGCTACAAGACGCGCTTCATTTTTTCCGGCAATCCGAAAGAGATACTCGCCAATACCGGCGGCAATGCCGGTATTCGTCAGACCGACAGTAATTAGGAAGATGGCCGCGATGGTGATAACGGCGGGATTGGCAAATCCGGCCAGCGCGTCGGCCAGGGTAAGAGTTTTTGTAATCACCAACGCCAGCATTGCAAGCAATGCCACAATGTCGGGGCGCAGCTTATCTGTAACAAATAGGACAATTGCGCCGGTCAGAACACTGAGAACGATTATTATTTCAGGAGTCATTATACCGGGAGGATATAAGCTTGGCTCAAACCAGGCAAGGAGGATTTGGCCCGAGAAATGGATTCGACACAAAGCCAAACCTTCAGCGCCGATTTCCGATCCGGCCTGAATTCGCGTCGGGATCCGACGCCGCAGAATTGCAAAATGCAGCCGTGAATACCGAGCGCAGGGAGCGCCCATCTCCGGATTGCCGACGATGGATGACACGGTTTCAGCAGTATGGCTGCAAATGGGATTTCCCCGCCCTGCCGCATTTTTTCTCAATCCATTCTTGGAATATAATTGTGCCAGGTTGATAGGACCTATGCGTACCCGATGCAGGTGTGGATAAGGAGTAAAGAGCTTCTTAGCGTCGCGTGTGCTGCCGGAGATGAAGCATGGCAATCCCCCATAAATGGCGCAATCCGATCGACTGGGTCAGGAAGGCCGACAAATAAGAATGTTAAAGGATAAGGACAGGAATGCGCTTACCGCCGAGGCGGACGAATCCGCGCATATCCGGATTATGGTTACTCCCGCTGGACCCTGCTGTGCCCGCGCGGTTCGCACATCCTGCAAGCTTGCGATGGTCTCCCCGCGAATCGCCGGCGACAGAGTAGAAGTCTTGGGATCCGCCCATTCGGGAATAAAGCCCGGCGTTCCCGGCGTCGCTCCCATTATGATCAACGAAAAGGAAAACCTTATCGGCTCCCATCCGGGAACCGAGGCGGTTAAAGTAGTTCTCAAAGCCGTTGGGAAATACTTGTGAATAGCGAATCATGAACCAGATTTTCTCCTTCCTTGCCGAGCACGGCGGTGCGGTTCTATTCGTGGTTGTTCTGGTTGAACAACTTGGTTTGCCGTTGCCGTCTCTTCCATGGATTATTGCGGCAGGGGCGATGGCGGCGGATGGGAAGATCAACCTGCCTGCCGGTCTAACAAGCATTGTTGCGGCATGTTTGATCGCCGACTTTGTCTGGTTCAAGCTGGGGCAACGCGGCGGCGCTCGGGTAATGGGAATCCTTTGCCGTATTTCCCTGCAGCCGGACACCTGCGTCCGGAGAACAAGAAATGTATTTGACCGGCAGGGAATGCGAAGCGTGATCGCGGCGAAATTCATCCCGGGCCTGAGTGCGATTGTCTCGCCGTTAGCCGGTATGTCCGGCGTTCAATTGCCGCGGTTTCTCTTATTCGATGCAGTCGGATCTTTGCTTCACGGAGGAGTCTACCTTCTTGTAGGAGTGCTGTTTCGCCACCAGTTGGATCGTGTGCTATCCGCTCTGGCTCGACTGGGCGACTGGGGACTCCTACTGATTGCCGGCTTGATCACGGTCTATATTGGCATTCGATACTTTCAGCGCCGCCGATTACTGCGGCGGCTGCGCGTCGCACGTATCGATGTGGACGAGGTGCGCCGTCGGCAAATTGCCGGCGAACCGCTGTCCATTTTTGATTTGAGATCCCGAGCGGAACTGGAGCGGGATCCCCAGGTTATTTCGGGAGCCCGACGTGTGGACTATGATGCACTCATCCGGCATGCGATTGAGTTGGATCCTGATCGCGATATCTATGTTTATTGTTCCTGCCCTAACGAAATCAGCAGCGCAAGCATTGCACTGGATCTGCAAAGACAGGGCATCTCCCGCGTCCGGCCTATTATCGGCGGAATCGATGCGTGGCGCGCGCGACGCTATCCGACAGACCCGTGGTTAGCGGAAGGAGATCCGGCATTTACGCGGGCGGATCTTGCGATTCCCTCGCCAACAGCCGCTGTGAAATTCCGGGCAATCGGAAATCATGGGAACGCTGCGGAAGAGCCCTTGCCAAAATTCCATACGAAGTGAATAAGCGCCTCTATCTCAGCTCAAAGCTGCGCAAAAGTGTACGTTTATCGACGTCTGAGAAATTTCACCATACGACATTTTTGCGTAAAAACATTGTTTTTAAGATGCTCAGTTGATCTGGGTTTAATTCTTAAGAATCTAGGGTTTATAGGTGAGCATGTTTGGTAGCGACGGGTGGAATCGAACCACCCACCTTGGGGTTATGAATCCCACGCTCTAACCGTCTGAGCTACGTCGCCCCTTAATCAAGCAGTGCCTAATTGCAGGCTCCTCATTTTGCGGTCTTCCCGGCTTTAATTCAAGAGCAAATCTCCGTCCGGACTGGCGAAAAACGCAAAGTCTTCAGGGCGGGAAAGCATGAAGAAATATTAAAATTCTAGTGTAGCCTTTTCGGCAAAGCAGACGTACTAGGGGGGCATGGCAGACAAACCCTGGACTTGGAAAGTACCCGAAGCAAGCGAAAGCATCCGGCGCACCATGAGCCGCCAGGACGCATATGAGCGTGTATCCGGCCGTGCCGCGTACACCCGAGATATTTATCTCCCCGGCATGCTGTATGCAAAGATACTCACCTCTCCCTATGCCCATGCAAAAATCGTAAGCATGGATACGCGCGAGGCGGAAGCTTTGGTCGGCGTTCGCGATCTATTGAAATTTTCAGATCCGGATATTGCAAAGGACATGCAGGTAGGGGCCGACACCTCGATGCATTACAGCATTCCCACGCTCCCCGGCATCAGCGACTTTTACCAGCATCCGATGGGAGTCGTGGTGGTTGCCGACAGCGAGGAAATCTGCGACAAAGCCCTTCGCCTGATTAAAATCGAGTGGGAAGAACGTCCCTTCATCCTCGACATGGAGGAAGCCGCAAAACCGGATGCGCCTCAAATCATGACGGAAGTCCGCCGCATGAGCTTCATGAATTTCGGCAAATCGGCAAAGACCCCCCCGAACGTCATCCTGACCGAGGAACGCGAGATAGGCAACGTAGCCAAAGGATTCGAAGAGGCGGACAAGATCCTCGAATACTCCATCCACCGCGCCATGAACTCGCCGGCCGGCGTGGAAGCCATGGTGTGCGTCGCCCAATGGCGCGGCGATTACCTCGATCTTTGGGTGCATCATCAGGCAAATCCCCAGGGCGATCTCAGCTCTTCCGGAATGATGGGCATGATGCAGTTCGGCCCCGCCGCAACGCCATCGCCGGCATCCACACACTGGTCGAAGATCACAGTCACATTCCCCTATCAGGGTTCCTGGTTCGGCGGCCTGGCCTGGCTTGCCTATTCCACTTCTTTCGTCCGCCTTGCCGCCCTTCTCGCCAAAAGAGCCGTGAACAAACCGGTGAAGCTTCTCTACGACGAGAGCAGCTTTTATTGCGGCGGCGATGAAGCGGGGCGCTACGACTGCAAGGTTGGCGCAAAAAAGGACGGCACCATCACCGCCTATCACTGGCATATGGTCGGCGCCCGGAATCCCGCCGAGTACAAGAACTACGAGTGCCCGACACTCCCGATTATCCGGGGCACTCAGGTGTGGCCTTTTCCAAATCGGGGGCATCAGGCCTGCTTCCGGCATGGAGCGGCTTCCTGCGTCCCCCACAATGTTATGTTCGATCTTGTCGCCGCAGAGTTCGGACTGGACCCGACAGAGGTCGCTCTGATCAACGACGGATGCCAAGGGCATGACTGGGAGTGGATCACGCGCTATCAAAAGGAAAATGGATTTCCCCAGCGGCACAGCCTTAAAGAAGTGATCGAAATGGGGAAGCAGGCCATCGACTGGGACAGGAAATGGCACGCTCCGGGCGGAAGAAAGCTGCCCAACGGCAGAATGCACGGCATGGGATTCACCTCCGTCAATGAATGGCACTGGGGCGCCGGGGCCATGTCCTTCGTCTCCAATTCCTTCGCCTGCCTGATGCTGCGCGACGGGAAAGTCACCATCATCGGCACCCGTTGCGACATGGGCATCGACACCGAATCCGCCTACCGCCACTGCGTCGCCGCCGAGATCGGCATGAAGTATGAAGACGTCCTGATACAAGAGCAGCGCTCGGACAACAGCGCTTATTGCCTGGCTCAGCCGGCCGGCTCCACCGGCACCGTCAACGCAACGCTCCAGCTGGCCTATGCCGCCCGCGAAATGAAAAGGCAAATTCTCGAACGTGCCGCAATGTCCATGCCCGGCTTTATGTTCCCCATGGCAAAACCGGACAACGCCGCTTCAGCCAAAAAGCCCGAGGACTTCGATATCCGCGACAGCATGGTTTTCGAAAAGGCCAACCCGGACAGAAAGCGCCTCGTGAGCCAGGTCGTCGGAGGCTTCATGAGCTCCAACCCCATCATCGTCCATCCCGAGGTCAATACTCCGATTACCATGATGTCCAATGGATTGATGATGCAGCGCAACTATGTCATGGGAAGGCAGGCTCACTTCATTGAGGCGGAAGTGGACGTTGAAACCGGCCTGGTCGAGATAACCAATGTGGTCTGCGTCAACGACGTCGGCCATATTTTCAACCGCCGGGGGGCTGAAGCGCAGCAGTACGGCGGCGCGATTATGGGCATCGGCAAAAGCGCCACGGAGGAAAAGGTCTACTGCCCGAAAACGGGCGTCGGCCTCAATTTCGATCACATCAATTACCATTTGGGCACTATGAACGATTACCCGGTTGTGAAGTGTCTTCTTAATGAAACGCACACCGGATACGGCACCTACGGCGCTTTCGGGATCGGAGAAAACATCGGCGCCAGCATGGCGGCCATTACATCCTCGGCCGTTTACAACGCCATCGGAAAATGGATCCTCGATTTTCCGATAACGCCCGACAAAGTCCTCAGAGCTCTCGGAAAAATCTAAAACGCCGCGAATTACACCCATTTCCCAAATTTTTTACATTGGTGTAATTCGTGAAATTCGTGGCGTTTTGGCATAACTAGCGCATGCTGAGCCAGCGGAACCAGATCGGATGCGTTTCCTTATACCAGGAGAGAACGGTACGGATAAGGTCCTGCTTGTCGCGCGAAAGCACGGACTCATCGATCCGATCGAAGACAACACAGATCTGATCGTCCCCGGTGAATTCCAGGGCTTCTGAACACAGGGTTTGCAGCTCATTCCGGATGCGGCCCGAGTCGGAAATTTTCACCGGCCGCGCGCGGTAATCCTCTCCATAATAAAAGCGGTCGAGAAGCGGCGAAAATACCAGGCGGCTGCTTTCGATCGACTCGAGCAGCCGCAGCTGAAGCGTCACTCGCAATATACCGCGCCGCGTGGATGCCGAGGCGACGACACGATAGACGCCCGGCGCCACTTCTTCCACGCCGTCGGCTCCGCTGTACGGGTCCGGCAGCATATAACCGGCTACGGCCAGCACATTCCACTGCTTGAGAGGAAAGAAATCATCAATGGTGGCGGCCGAATCGCGAAGAGGGATATTCGCCTTCCGGGCATGAAGTATGTCTTCCCGGTAACCGGCTGCGAGCGCGTCATCGGGTGCGCTGCCGAGCACTGCGCGCAGCCGCTCCCTGAAGTCCTCCGCGTACGGATCGATATGCATGACATCCAGCTCCCGGTCCCAACTCGTTTTGAACTTCGATGAGAAAACAGCCATGGACGTCCGCACGCCGACAATCGGATCGAGGCTTGCAGCCTGGATCGATTCGGCCGAAGCGGCATAACCATCGCAGAGGAACAGATGAAGCTGCCCGGCGGCATCCCTGTAGGGCCCGACGCAGAACGTCGGCGCATAGGTACCGGAACTTGTAAACGCCTGTGTCCCGGCGGGCAGAGTCCACCCGTCCTCCACCAGATGCACGCCCAGAGCCCGCCATGCCTCCCAAAGCGATCCGAGTCGCGCCTCGCGCGCGCTTCCGGTCAGAGTCCAGACATGCACGTTTTCCGGCTTGATTTCGGGATACGTTTTTTGGATAGCCTCAAGAACCAGGGAGCGCGGCGTTCGGTAGGTGAGCAGCACGGATTGCAGGGCGGCGGTTCGATGAACCGCCCGGGGGAGCACCAGCGTCCCCATATATCCCTCATAAGGCTGCGACACAATCAGAGGCTGATCATACAGGTGGAGCACCGTCAGCGGACCGGTGGCGGATCCCTCTGCAAAGCGCGACGTGTTTTCGAGTGTATCCACGGCGGCGCCCCATACAGTCAGCCCGCTTCGCTGAATGTCTTCCCAGAAATTCTCCCACCGGTAATCTTTCTCGTTCAACAGACGGCGCACAAAGCGATCGAGCGTCCGGGCGACCTGGGGACGCGCATACACCCGGCCAAAGCCGAGCAGCGGGTTGGACCCCTGCTCCGGAGTCTCGCCCGCCTTGGGCATCAAGCCTTCGCCGATGCTGACAAGCAGCGCGTGATTTTCAGGCAGGCGCCGCGAAAGGTACCAGAGCGCTTCGCTCAGCGCATACGCGGAAGCCGCGTCGGCATCCTTTTTAATCCGGTTCACCTCCGCCTTCTGCTTCCCCTTTCCTTCGCCCCATCGGCCGAAGAGCCTTGTCCCGAGCGCCGTCACCGCTGCCGCCATGATGAACGCCTTTTCCAGCTCCTCGCCGACAAATGCGTGTCCGACCGTGGGATCCCCGGAAACCGGATTTCCCTCCTCATTTTTCCGCATCCATGCAACGTCAACATCTTCCAGCCAGAGATGGAAGCGGCCAAGAATCGCCCGCGTATCGAAAGCCCATTGGGCAATTCGATCCCGACGAAGTCTATCCATGTTCCTTTCTCCTCTCCGAAATTGCGGACGCCCTGCGATGCAACGACAGACCTATTCCATGATAGTCCAACAGAGCGCGTTTCGCTCATGGGAAAAACAGGGAGTCGGTCCGGAAAAGGGGAAATCACGGCACCGATTGCCAGAGGCGGCGATCGGGATATATGGGACGGAACCGGTGCCGCCGCAACAGTTGTTCCCGCCACCAGCCGTGGTAATCCTGGATCGTCTGGACCTCTATTTCCTCATGCTTCACTTGTATTCCGACTTCCATGTAAACATCCAGATTGGCAAGATCCGGGCACGGCAGCTCTCCTCTTTGGAATTCGGTCCACATCTGCCGGTACAGAGCCTCAAGATGGCGCACAAGCGAAGGCATATCAAATAGAGTGCAGGAATCGCGGCCTGCGCGAAGCTTTTCACGATAGGGTTTCAGAAGGGAAGGATTGTTGCCGAACGCAACCGCGCGATTGATGAATTCTTCGGCAGAGTCGCAGGCCATTTCGGGAATGCCCGCCGCCCGAACCAGACTGCCGCAGACGCGCGAGGCAAAGGAACGGCCGCTGAACGTCAGCACCGGAACACCCATCCAGAGGGCGTCCGAGGATGTTGTGTGCGCTCCATAGGGTGTTGTATCAAGAAATAGATCGGCGAGCGGGTACCGGGCAAGATGCGCGGGATTTGCCATCTTGTCCGCGAAAACAATCCGTTCCGGGGCGATGCCGCGCTGAGCCGCATAATTTCTCAGTCGTTCGTGCGCCGCCTCGGTGCTGCTGAGCAGCCACAGGACGCTGTTCGGAACCCTTGAAAGGATCATCAGCCAGCGGTCGAACGTAAACCGGTTGATTTTGTGCGAACCGTTGAAACAGCAGTACACCATTCCTTTATCGGGAAGTCCGACTTCGCTGCGCGACGGGCGCCGCGGCGCCACATTACGGTTGCGCGCGCTGGGCTGATAGCAGGGGAGGCGAAGGACCTTTTCCGAGTAATACATGGCGTGCGATTCCGGAATGATATAATCATCCGCAATGATGTAGTGGTGATACGGGCTGGCCATTGTTCCCGGGAAACCCAGCCAATTTGCGATCACGGGCGCCGGCCTCATCGCAACCAGCTTCAGACGCGCCTCGCGCGTATAGCCGTTGAGATCCACCAGTATCTGTATGCCGTCTTCCGCGATGCGCCGGGCCGCGGCGGCATCGTCAAGATTATTGATGGCCACCCAATGATCGGCCGTTGATTGAAAGTTCACATGCAGCGCATCCTGCGCTTCCGGACCGCAGTAGTAGGCGAACACCTCCACTTCGTTGCGATCATGCAGGCCGAAAACCTCCGACATCAGATAGCCGACGGCATGCTCGCGCAAGTCGGAAGCCAGATACCCGATCCGGAGCGGCCCCGATGCCTGCGTCGCCTGCGGCCATGAAACCATCGCCCCGGCGGGCGTGCCGACATCCAATCGGTTGTAGTTCCAGGCCGCGGCAAGGTGAAGCAGCGGATCATCGGTGTAGGCGGCGATTGAAAGCGGCGACATCCCTTCCATCAGAGTCTTTTCATCGACGCGCTCCGAAGGCAACACAACCGGCCATTCGCACTGGCGCTGGCGCAACGCGACGAGGTGCTGTACGACTTCTCTTTGACGGCAGTCGAGTTCCAGGCTTTGGCGCAGCAGGTTTTCTGCAGATTCGTCCTGGTTCGCCGCCTCCAGCGCCCGCGCGCTTTGATTCAGCAGCATGGTTTTGTGCGTAACGGCGCTCCCGTTCACGGCCGTCATTTTCCCCAACGCCGCGGACCACTGCATGACTGCCAGACCGGCGTTCCCGAGCCGTTCATACACGCGCCCGAGATTGATGTAGGCCTGCATGAAATCGGGGTTCAGCGCGATCGCGCGCTCGAGGCATTCCCTCGCAGGGTTCAGTTTCCCGGAATCGGCAAGCGCTACGGAATAGTTGAAGAGAACGGCATAGAGCAGCGGATTATCCTGATTATGCTGGATCCAGGCAGCATAAAGGGTTTCGACCGAATTAGCCTGGCCGCTCTGCTTGAGCGTCTCCGTGGTCCGGATGAGATCCGTCACGCTGAGGTTGCGCGCCATCGACTGGATAACGGCCGTCGTCAGAATATCAGTCGCCATAATACTCCCTCACTGAATCGCGGTTTGAAACGGGAAATTCATCATACTCAAACGGCTTTCCACTGGCGATCCTCAAGGCGGGCGGCGACGGGAAATCGTCTTGCCCCGCAGGCATGTGCGTCAAGCGAAGCA
>CAZLHW010000081.1:0-6807 GCA_964559085.1 uncultured Acidobacteriota bacterium
GAGATTCGCTTCAACTCGGCCTAGCTTAAAGCTATTCTTGCGGCGGCAAGCCTTTGATAATACTTTTTGATTTTTTCGGCATTCCCTGCCGCGATCGCTTTGACCAGATCCCCTTCAAGTTCGGCTACATCGAGGAGCTTGTAGTAATCCAGGGATTCTTTCAGATGCGCCAGCACAATCAGCCCCGTCAGAACCGGATGATTATTGGTCACATTGGCATCGCTAAACCGTATGCCGTGTTCCAATTCCACCTCAAGACCAACGCGGAAATCCGCGGGATCGACTTTCATCTTCTCGGAGTTTACAAGAGCTAGAATCTTTTTCGCTTCGCCCGGAGACACCTTGGCGTCCTTGAGCTTTGTCCAGTCGCTGATCTTGAGCTCTTTGCACACTCTACGGACTTCCTCGACTGTGACATATTGCGGTATTTTCATCTTCCTTCTCCCTTTCCTTGCCTATGTGTGTCCGTCCTATTTCCTGATTCGCTGCAAACCTGTCTTCACCGTACTCCTCGCCTGCAGGAGATACAATGCTATTGAACATGGAAGTGTTGCGGATCGATTGCCTCGCCGTGCTTTATCTGGCCGACTTCAGCAATCCAGCGAGTGACGTTTGTGTCTCTCCACACGCAATATTCTATCGAATACCTGTGAGGCAGCGTGATCCCATCCACCGTCTTGAAGCCGCCAAACCGTTCCATAACGATGAGAGCCGGAACTTCGGTTCCCGACATGAGAATGTATTCAGTCATTACATGGCGGAAAGTCTCCATATCGAAATAGAGCTTGATTAAAATATTGTTCAGATTCTTGCGGCTCCTGGGCGTGTATTCAAGCTGATGCAGTTTGACTCCGTCCGCGTTTGCCAGCTTGTAGCTCAATTTGCACTGTCTCTCCTTCACCCTGAGCAAAGGCCATGCCGTGGACAGAGCGCCTCCCAGGAGTCCCTCCCGCATGATACCGCTATAGGAATTCAAAAAATTTCCAAGCAAGGATCTGTTATTGGTTGAAGTAACCTTGACGCCGGCGTCCTTTCCATCGAAGGCAAAATGTTCGCCCGGGTATATCTGATCGTAGAACTTCATCGTCATCCCAAGCTTGTCTCCCGCCGAAATAAAAGAGAAATTTGTCGGATCCGTTCGCTTTCCCGGTTCGGGTAGTGTTTCCGGCACCGTGCCGATGGGTCTCTGCACGGCACACACGCCGAAGAACGATCTTGATTGAATTGCAGCCAACGCCTCCGGGCTGCCGATAGACTCCAGATGCTTTGAAACCAGTTCTTCCGGTTTCAGCTTTGGATCTTTGGCAAAACTCTTTTCCATCAAACCGGCGCATAAAACCAGACAAAACAGAGCTGGGAACAGAACTCTTTTATGCTCTTGAACCATGGTTTTCCCCTTTCTGCGGAAGAACATCAGCAAACCATTTGCAAAACATCCCCGACATCTTTTTGCCGGATCTTATAGAACATGGAGTCGGAGGATACAAGCGCCAATTAAGATGTTCGGAGCTGAGCATTGAAGCCGCTGCGAGCCGGCGGGCAACGGACGCTGTCCGGCTGCGGATATCGTTCTGAAAATAAAATGCTGCAAATCGCGCAAATTGCACTAATCTTGTTTCGTGGAATCGGTGGCTTCCTCAAAAATTGACTTTTAGATAAATGAAAAAGGAACTCATGCGCAAACAACGTCAAGTCGCTCCATCAATGATGCTTGCTCTGCTTTTAGCCTCGGCCTCGCTGCCGGGCTTCCAGCAATCAGCGGCCGCGGCCGAAGGTTGCGACCGAGCATGCCTTGCCGGCATGATGACTCAATACATCGATGCGCTTGTAGCGCGCGATGCCTCCAAGCTGCCTCTGGCGGATACGGTTCGTTTCACCGAAGATGGCAGGCAGATCAAACTCGGCGAAGGACTTTGGAAGACGGTGACGGCAAAGGGCCAGTTCCGTCAGGACTTCCTGGACACAAGAAAGCAGGTTGCCGCTTCGCATATACAGGTCTTCGAGGGCGAAAACCAGGCGCTCTGTTCCGTCCTGCTCTATGTCCGGGATAAAAAAATCACCGGGATTGAGACGCTGGTACAGCACGTTGCGCCGGATTCTCGATTTCAGCCGAAGGAACTGGGAAAGCCGATCAGAGGCATGCAGGATCCTATTCCCGCCGGCAAGAGGCAATCGCGCGAGGCTATGATAAAAATTGCGCTGACTTATACCGAAGGGCTGCGTATCGGCAATTTCACTGACGCGCGAACTCCCTTTGCACCGGAAGCCTATCGCGTTGAGAACGGCGTGATCACGGCAGGCGAAGGGTGCGGCCGCGCCGATTGCGGCCTGTACACGCAAAATATCACATTGCACCCGAGCATTATCGCAAGCGTTGCCGCCGTCGATGAGGAAAACGGCATCGTGCTGCTATGGATGAATTTCGGGCATACCGGCTCTACCTACGGCGAGGGGAACGCCCTGGTAACGTTTGAGGCCTTCAAAATATGGGGCGGTCAGATCCATTCCATCAGCGCTTTCTTCCGTGCGCTGCCCATTGCGTCCGCGCGCTTCTGGCCGTCGTCCGATCCTATGCCGAAATAGAAGCGGCGGATAAATAGCCGCGGGTGAAGCGTAAAACCCCCGGATAGTGCCTGTGCGTGAAAGCCAAGGAAAGCACGGCGCAGAGCAACCCGAGGTGAAAGAGCCGAGCGCTGCGAGGTTCCGGAGCCCCGGGCGGCCGGCGCCATTGAGGCAAGCCCCCGAAAGGGACGGTGCAGCCTGCGCCGCCCCGCCTTGCGCTTAACGCGCATGCCTTCCAGGACTCTCATTCATCGCAATTTGCCTTCTCCGCGACGGCAGATCGAAGCTCTCGGTCTTTCGGCCCTCCGGCCGCAGGCCAACTTATGAACTCCGGGGCAGTCTATTTTGTGTTATTCAGCGCCTGGTAGGTAGGCCTCTTCACGCTTGCGATTTTTTCCGGCCGGACCGAGGCTTCCTGGGTAATGCTCGCGTCGATGAAGATGAACGGCTTGCCGACCCGTTTGATGGTCAACGGACAATGTTTTGTCCCCTTGGGGACAAAAATATAGCAAGGATAGTTGATCTTCAGAACCTCTTCGCCCAGGGTGAACTCGATATCCGCATCGAATTCAGAAAACACTTCGGCTCCGATCAGGTAAATCCACTGGTCGAAAGGATGAATGTGGGTAGGGCTGCCCAGTACGTCAGGCTCTGTAATCTGCGCGAATCCCATCCCAAGGGCAGATTCCGGGATTTCCAGCGGCCCAAGACCGGTAACCATCGGCTTTTTGATAGTATCGTGAATAGATTTCCAGGGCTTCAACTCATATACAGTCGGCGCCCGCTTTACGTTTTCAATTTTGGGCATATCAGCCATAAATCTCTCCTTGGATGGTTTTCCGTAATCGCCTTATTCTACTGCATACATCGGGAGCAAAAACACAGATATTTGGCTGCAGTCTGAAAGCCGTCCACGAATTCCGAATTTCAGTCCCGACCCGGCATCTCTTTCGACAGACTATCCGGATTCGAGAGGGCGCTTCCCGGCCTTGGTTTTCACAAATACGGCATCCGCAGCCAATCCGGGAGCGGAAGCGGTTACAGTGAATTCCCCGTCCGGCGATGCGGCCCGCACGACTGGATCATTGAAGGAATCCGCTTCGGCGCCCGAATGAACCGCCGGCGGGAGAAAAGTGTAGTGAATTATCTGACGCGCACATCCTGCATGTTGCAGCATCGCGCTTGAAAACGACATTCTCGACAACGGCCGTTTCATTGCCGGCCGATATCGCGCGCAGCTGCCGATAAACGCCGATCAGGTCCTCCGCCGAAGCCGTCGACAAATCCGCAGCATTGGCGCCGAATGGGATGAAAAGAACAAACGCTATCAACACGCTCCGTCTTTTCATAAAGTTCTCCCGGATTACGATAGGACTTTCTGATGCACAGGACTCTTGCGGATCTCAGGGTCCTATTGTTGCGAAGGTCGTATTCGGGTGATTCCTTCATCCGGCTGTAGTAATATCGCGACAACCGTTTTTCGATTAAAACTGTTGTGGATTCAAGGGTGAAAGAGGGGAGCATGCAACGCAATGCGCCGATCTAAAACAGCAGCTTTAGGCTGCCGTATTGTTCTCAGACCGAAAATCTTTGCAGTGCTGTCCCTGGGTTTCATGGCGCTATCGACCGGATGCGGTTCGTCCTCAAGCCCCAAGCCGCCTGCGAACAAAGCGCCCACTGCGATCAACCCGGGGTCCCAAGCGGGCATTACGGGCGGGACGGCGAACTTGCAAATCTCAGCCAGCGATCCGGACGGAGACACGCTCCGGTATTCGGCGAGCGGCCTGCCCAGCGGGCTGCAAATCAACTCGGGAACCGGACGGATTTCCGGCATTTATGGCGAGGCCGGAAGTTTTGCGGTTGCGGTCACCGTGACCGACGGCAAGGCTTCGGTCCGTGTGGAATTCGCTTGGAATGTACACAGGCCGCCGAATGCGCCTCCCGTTGCAAAGGCGCAATCAGTGTTCGTCGGTTTCGAAACACCGCGTTCTATCCTGCTTGCGGGCTCCGATCTCGAGAACGACCCGCTGACGTATAAAATTGTGGCCGATCCCACAAACGGCATTCTGAGCGGCGTGCCGCCAAATTTGACCTACATCCCAAACCCGGAATTCAGCGGGACCGACCTTCTTCAATTCACCGTCCGCGACGGCGAGTATGAAAGCAATCCGGCATCCGTCACACTTATAGTGCGCCCCGAGGGGGCTGCGGCGCCCAACATCCTTCTGGTTATCATGGATGCCATCGGCATGGCCACAACGACGCAAATGCATCCGGGCCGGATTGAGGAACTCACCTCAAAATATGGGCCGCAGGGCCGCAACCATCCTCTCTATAACCGGAGTGCCGGCAGACCTGCATCCACGCCGACGCTGAACACCTTGGCGCAGCAGGGCATCGCGTTTACCCAGACCTGGGCTCAGCCTTATTGCTCTCCGACGCGGGCTTCCATTCTGACAGGGCTCTATGCAGCCAAAACACAGGTCCTCGACTATGCGGATTCGCTGTCGCAGACTCACAAGACCGTTGCCCAGCTACTCAGAGACGAAGCCGGCTACAGTACGGCGATATTCGGCAAGTGGCATGTGGCGGGATTGGGGTCCTATCCGGGCATGAAACCGAAGCAGGCGGGATTCGATCTGTTTCTGGGCAATCTGAACGGTGCCATCGATACCTACTGGAGGTATGACTATCAGATTCAGGACGCAGCAACGCCGCCGAACCAATGGAGGACGGAAGCAGCGCCCATGCGCGCCTTGCCCGGCATTGCGCCGACAACGTACGCGCCTGTCGTCAAGGCCGCCGACACGATCGATTGGATCGCGGCGCAGGAAAACGCAAATCCGGATAAACCCTGGTTCGCCTGGCTTGCATTCAATCTGTCGCACATCGCTGCGGTGACGGAGGAGCGCACGATCGTGCCGGACTACGACACGCTGGATGAACCGACGCGCAACGAAATGATCGCCTGCGGCGGCGTCTTCGGCTCGGCAAACATCGGCAGGTGCACGGCACCGGCGCTCAATCGCGCGATGACGAATTCGCTCGATACCGTGCTGGGCAAGTTGATCGAAGCGGTGGACGCCCTTGATCCGAATACCTACGTGATCGTCCTCGGCGACAACGGCACGCCCATGTACGGCCCGGCCGCGATCAACTTTATTGACAACATGTACATCACACGTATCGGTCGGGCAAAAGGCACAACCTACGAAAGCGGCGTGCGCGTTTCATTGGTCATACGCGGCCCCGGCATCGCCGCCGGCCGCACGAGCGCCGCGGCCGGCCATTGCGTCGATCTGTTCGCCACGATCCTGGATTTGGCGGGTGTTCCGGTGCCCGCAGCCGTTCCGGACAGAAGAGGCTCCGGCGTCGTCGCCTTGGACTCGGTCTCTCTGACGCCGATTATTTTGTCCGGCGCGGAGCGCGTGCGCCATCCCGACTACGCCTTCGTAATGTCGGAGTCGATTAATCCGCTGGCGGACAACGCGCGCCAGGCCGCCGCAAAAGATGAAACCTATAAGCTGCTCTGCGCCGAAAACACGCAAAGCGCCAGTTGCAATTTCTATAATCTTCTCGAGGATCCGCTCGAGGAGTATCCGCTGCCGAAGCCAAGCAGCTGCCTCAACTTCAGCAGCGGAACCTGGACGCCGGCCGATCGCGAGTGGCACTTCTGCAACCTGCAGCACATTCTCAGCACTCAGTCCTTTCTGGACAAACCCTCGTCGGGAGCGCAACAGCAGCATATCCACAAACCCGTGAAAGGCCGGGATACGTTGGAGTATGAGCCGAAGCCGTACGAGGCTTCCCTATACTCCGGGGAGGTGAATTAGGATATGTCGCGCATCCTAATTCCCGGACACGCTCCCGGGTCGATCCATATGGAAATCACGGCGAAGAACCAGGCAGTCCTGCAGAGGAACATTCCAACAGATATGCTGCCATAAACAAACTTTGTGCCGACCGAAAAACCGACCATCAGATTTGCGGGCAATCCGCTTTTCTTGAATCTCCGGTTACAGAAAAAGCCAATGAGCAGCAGAATGCCGACGCATAGAAGACCGGCGAACAGGAGCAGAGTGGCGAACATCAGGGCATCCGACCGCGATACCCTCCCCGCAGATATCCGCCGGTCGGGAGCGTTGATCCTGCTATTCCAGCCGCTTGAACCGGTACTTCACGGCCATGTCGCCATAACCCATTTTGCCATCCGCTGTGGGCTTTATTCCCTCCATTCCCGGCATT
>CAZLHW010000081.1:6817-11302 GCA_964559085.1 uncultured Acidobacteriota bacterium
TTATCATTTTGTCATATTGCGGCTCCAAGATAAGAATATTGTCCCCTTCCATGGAACATTTGAACGTCATGGACCCAAGAACGGGGAAAGCGGAAGCCATATGGTGAACAACCATCTCTTTGCCGTCAAACTCATAGGTGCCGGCGTCGGCTGCTTTGGAATTGGCGGAGCTTGATTTTTCAGCCAAATCGCGGATGGCACTGTAATATTTCTCCGTGATGAAAATCATGAACGCCTTGGGTACGATTGTTTTCCTGTTTTGTATGGTTCCCGTGTCCATCGTTTCTATTGTCCATACGCCTCTGATCTTTTTGCCGTCCACCGGCGAGGATACATTCGATTGCGCATAGCCGGCGGATGAATGCGAAACGGCAACGGCAAGGCAGAAAGACAAAAGGATATGTTTCATGGAACGCCTCCTTCTTTAAGTTTCAAACTCGGGTAATAATCTACATCCTATTAAAAGCCGCATTAGCAGGGTGGCACCCCCCTTCCCAAAACACAACTGTTTTCTTCTCAAATGCGGTAATCCCAACCGCGGTCCGGCGAGGCCGAGGCAAAGAAACCGGGAATCCGTCTTGTTGGATCTCCCGTCAAGGACGTGCGGCAGGTTCTGCAAATATGTCACATATATGTGACAGATAGTATGCTAAAGTCTTGATCGTCATCGCGCGCAATGAGTCGACAGACTCAAGCTGCATTATTTCGGTATTTCGGCAGGAACACTTAAGGAGGTTGCAGCTTATGAAAAAGTCCCTGGTTTCAGTTACGGCGGGGATCCTTCTGGCGGCCGGTATCTGCGCCGCCCAGACAAACACCGCATCGAAAAGGCCGCGGGCGGCCGCGAAGCAGGAGATGGTCCCCGCTCCCCTGCGCTCCAGCACCGCACCGGCCATCCCGGCGCATCCCTCGCCGTACAATCTGCCGGGAGTTCAATATCCGCGAATTGAAGAGGACTTCCGCGTCACTTTCCGTTTCAATGCCCCCGCCGCGCAAAAAGTGCAGGTCGCCCTTGTCACTTCCGGGTCGAATTCGCTCAACCCGCTCCCCTATGACATGGTCAAAGGCGACGACGGCGTGTGGACTTACACCACAAAGGAACCGCAAAGCCCCGGATATCACAACTACTGGATGCTCGTCGACGGCGCGGTCGTTCTGGATCCCGGAACCAACGCGTTCATCGGCTACAGTCATATGTGCAATGGCTTTGAGATTCCGGAACCGGGCGTTACCTTTTACGATCTGAAAGATGTGCCGCACGGCAATGTGCTGATCCGGAATTACTTTGCCAAATCCATCAATTCGTGGAGGCGCATCTTCGTCTACACCCCGCCGGATTATGAAAAGAACGCTTCGGCGCGCTACCCGGTGCTGTATTTGCAGCACGGTGGCGGTGAGGATGAACGCGTGTGGATTGAGATGGGCCGGGCGAACCTGATTCTCGACAACCTGCTTGCGGAAGGCAAGGTCAAGCCTATGATCGTGGTAATGGAAACCAGCTATATGCCCGGTGCTTTCGGCCCCCCCGCTGGTGGTGCCGGCCGTGGCTCTGCCCCCGCCGGCGGTCGCGCCTTCGGCGGATTCGGCGGTCCCGGAGGCGGCCCTTACGGGCAACTGATGGTTAACGATTTGATCCCCTATATCGACGCCAACTTCCGCACGCTGACCGACAAGGATCACCGCGCAATGGCGGGCCTTTCCATGGGAGGCATGCAGACAGCGGCCGTTACCATGGCCAATCTCGATAAGTTCTCTTACATCGGCCTGTTCAGCGGCGGCGCCGCCATGGGATTCGGTCCGGGCGGCCCCGGCAAGACGGCTCCAGGCGCCGCATCGGCCGCGGGACCGGCGCCGTTCGACATCAAGACCATTTACAACGGCGCCATGGCCGACCCTGCCGAATTCAACAGGAAGGTCAAAGTCCTATTCATGAGTTTCGGCTCGGAGCCTCCGCTGGAAAACCCTGAAGGATTGAAGAAGCACCAGGAGCAGCTCATCGCCGCCGGAATCACAAACAGCTATGTCTATATCTCTCCCGGAACTTCCCACGAATGGCAGACATGGAGAAGGAGCCTCTATGTTTTTGCTCCTCTGCTTTTCCGCTAGCCTGCTTTCTTGTCCCGGAGGCTCCGTGCGATTCCGATATTCGGCCGCCTCCGGACAAGCCGATCACAATTCCGGACGGCCGGATCGCGCACCGATACCGACGCTTGCGCGTCCGGCAGCTCCCGCCGCAGCCACCGACGAAGACGATTTCATTCGGCGGCGGGTCGTGCTCGAACCGATTGGCGCAAACGGGCTCACGGACAGCGCCGTCCAGGCTGCCGTAAAAAGGAGTGCTTCCCCAACCAGTACCAGGGGCTCCCCCACGACGGGAATTCGGCGATCGTCGAAGGCTCCACGCTTGCCTGGCATGCCTTCGACGTGAATCGATACAACTTCAAAATGTTGTGCGCTGCGCCGTGGTCAACGGCGGCGGAGCCTCAGATTTTTGCGCAAGGCTTCTCGACAGGAACGACGCGCCGGCAAAAAGCCTTGTATCTGGGCGCCGCCGGGAAACTCGGCCGATATCGTGTTTCTCAAGCCGGAGCCGCGGCCTTTGTCACAAGCTGTTCCAGTCAGAGATGAATGTCGCACCGCAAAAATGCGAATCATCTCGCCTTCACGTCATAGCACCATAACATTTCCAGATCCCGGATATAGAGTTTGCCGTCGGAGAGGACCGGATATGTCCAGGATTTCTCCATGGGGTTGCCGTGTTTCGGCTGGTTCGGCGGCGCAAACCTCCCACGCGCCCGATAGGCATCGGGAGTCGCTTCAACGAGCGCGACGTCGCCTGCTTCGCCGTGCAGGTACAGCATTCCATCGGCATAGCAGACCGATGCCGGCGCGACGCTGCGGTCGCTCCATGCGATCTTCCCCGTTCTGAACTCAACAGCCATCAGCGCGGTCTGACTGGCGCCGTAGAAATACTCGCCGACAAGGACCTCGCCTCCGATTGCGGTAGGGAGGCCCGGATCGAAGTACACCTCCTCCGCCTTCACCGTTCCTCCGGTCGCCAGGAGTCGGACGGCACCGCCCCCCACGCGGCCGGCGGCGCTGTAAATCAAACCGTCGCGGGCAATCGGCGTCTGCATGCTCATGCCCAGTGGCCCCTTGGTCTTATCATAGCTCCAAAGAAACTTGCCGGTTTTTGCATCCACGCCGACCAGGCCGTTTGCGGTGTAGGCGACGTACTGCCTGATGTTGCCCGCAGTGGCGACAATCAGCGAGGCATATCCCGCCATGCCGCTGCCCGGAACAGCAGATTTCCAGATCACGGCTCCGGTGCGCTTATTGAGCGCCACAATTGTCGCCTCCGTGCCTCCCGGCGTGCAGGCTACCACGTCTCCGTCCACCAGCGGAGACTCCGAGTAAGCCCACGTGCCGGGAACGCCGCCAAAGTCCTTGCGAAGGGATTTGTGCCACCGAGTCTTCCCTGTAGCGGTTTCGAGGCAGACGAGGTCGCCATCCGATCCCAGGGCGTAAAGCATTGCACCATCCACCGTAGGCGTCGATCTTGCGCCGGGGAAGTTTGGATTCTGTTCGGGATTTCCGACCCTGCCGATCCGGGTCGACCAGATTTTCCTGCCGTCCTTCGCGTCCAGGGCGCTGACAAACTCATCTTCCAACCCTTTATTGCTAAGCAGGTAAATCCGACCGCCGGAAACAGATGGAGTGGCATAGCCGCTTCCCAGGTCGCTGACCTGCCAGAGGAGTTTCGGTCCCTCTTTGGGCCACTGCTTTAGAAGCCCTGTCTCCTTGGAAACTCCATCCCTGTTCGGCCCGCGCCACTGAGGCCAATCCTCAGTCAACGCGAGAGCTGCCGGAAAGAGAAGCCCTGCAATGACGGCCAAACACTTGCGATGGTTGATTGTGCCCATATCCAATCTCCTTGCTAAAGCACCAGGATCGTGATTGCTTTCCCCTGATCCCAGTGAATCCGAATTACCGGCATGCGGCCGACGGCAACTGCATTAGGGCAAGGGTATACCAAAGATTTGCATCTCGCGACTGGATTCTGCCACAGAATCGGCCCCCGGTCGGTTTCCCGTAATTCAGGGCGAAGAAGTGCCCGGACAGTTAAAAAAGGGGAGACATTGCCACAACCACTCAAAAACATCAAATTGCCCTTTGTTTCCTCGGGGCGTCTTGCGATAAAGAAAAACTCCTTGGGAAACGGCAGCCATTCCGGCAATCGGGTGTTTTCCCGCCGCCGTAAAGATGACGGCGGCCGGTGCAATGAGAAGGACATATCCGATTTCGCTTGCAGCATTGGAGAGGACACCGGCAAACACAATCAACAGTGTCGGCAGCCGTCCGGGCGCTTTCCTCATCAGCAGCTTCAAAGAGGTTCCGATCAATCCGCGCGGTATCAGCAATGCCGATTCCCAGGAGCGTGTCCGAGAATTAGGATGTGCCGCGTTCCGAGCGCCGCGTGGGCAG
>CAZLHW010000082.1:0-11287 GCA_964559085.1 uncultured Acidobacteriota bacterium
TTTCGCCCTTCCCGGGCTCGCATTCGGTCTCCGGGCTGCGCCCGGAGCTATCTTTCCGACGGCCCTTCAGGCCGACGCAATTCTCGAATCAAATTTTCCCTCCGAGCAAAAGAGCTTTTAACGACACGCCGGAACAGCTTAGCCTGTCAGGGTCGCACGGCCATTGGCCGTGGGTTTAGCTCATACTAAGCCCCCGCAAGCACCGCAGCCCGAAGATTCGTGAGCGTAGCGCGGCTACTTCAAAAAACGCGAAGCCGTTTCCAGAATATCATCGGCGATGGATCCGTCACCGTCTTTATCGAGAAACTGTCCCAGCACTTTCATGAGCTCATCCGCGGCCGTCGTCCCGGGCGCGCTCTGAGCACCGACCGTTTGCCGGCTAAGGGCGCCCATTGCCAGAGTCGCCACCATGGGAAGCATCTTCTTCAGCACTTCCGAGCCGATACCGGTTCTCTCCGCAGCCTGCTGAGCCAGTTGGCGGCTGACTTCTTTGTTTCCCAATATGTGTCCCAGAATGCCGTTGCCGTCATGGATGGAATCCTCCTGATTCAGGATGGAAGGATCTTCCAGATAGCGTTGATGCTGCCCCTTCGCCAGGGCGCTCAACAGACTTTCCAGTCCTCCTTGTGTGGAAGCATTGCGCGCAAGCCCCTGTCCAAGAACCGGCAGGAGATTGGAGAGCGCCGCCAAAGCCTGGCTTTCCCTCAACCCAAAATTGGAAGCCAGCCGGCGCACCGCCTGCCCCTGGCCTTGGTTTAGAATCACATCGAGCAAACCCATAATTGGCTCCTCTTTTAATAACAGATCCATTGCCTATAATAGGATTTTCTAGGCATGCATGCGCTAGTATAGAAATATCCGGAGCAAAAACACGATGCTTACTCCACCACGAGCATCCCTGGCAAATTATCTTTTGCGGCGCTTCAAACTGCGGTTTCCCACACTGGTTCTTCTTCTGGGCATTCTGACGCTGGTCGATCTTGTGATCCCGGACTTTATCCCCTTTCTTGATGAGATTGTCCTGGCCCTTCTGACGGCGCTATTTGCAATGTGGAGAGACCGAAGACCCGAGAACTATCGGAGCGAATAGAAAAACCAGAGTTCCGCGACTTCAACCCCTGAAACCATTCCCGCTCTTCCGGCGGTTGTAAGCAGGAACCTCCCGCTGCGCCTTCTCCGTCCATGGGGTTGCGCCATCCTTTGCTTTGGCGGACCGGAGAAAGCGCGCCGGATCCCTTCCGTAATGAATGCCTGCATCCCTCTGCGCGCGACAGTTCGGTCGGGGCCCCGCTTTAATATCCACCCGTAAACCACGCACCCGGCGGATCGCCAAAATCCCGGCCATGATGAATCCATGGTAAGTTGATGCCGATGTGCATTGCTTTTCATGCGCGTGCCGCGCGTCTTCGATAGCGGCGCATCCGCCACCCGATAAACAGGCACAGAAGCGCGGCTATCAGAATTGCAGCCAGAACAGGAATGACGATCGCCAGGAAGGCGGACACGCCGGAAATGATATCTTCGGCGACGCTCACCACGGGATTTCCCGTGCCGGCCGTGCCGGCGGTGATGAAAGGCCTCGACGTGGCCTTCGCCGCATGGACGCTGCCGGCAACCAGCAGGCCGCAGACCATGGCCAATACCGGACTCATGTCACTGATCGCGTGGCTGCCCGAAGCAAAGAGAATGGCTCCGGCGGCAGGCCGGATCAGCGTCTGGACCACGTCATTGATTGTGTCGACCGCCGGAATTTTATCCAACACGGTTTCAATCAGCAGCAGCACCGCAACCACAACGAGAACCCAAGTATTCTCCAGAGTGTTCCATGGAGCTTTCAATACAATCAGCTCCGTAAATCTTCCCAACAATCCCACGATGAGAAGAGGCAGATACGCATTGAGCCCTGTGGCAGCAGAGAGTCCGAAAGCCGATAGGATTTCCACCATTGTCTTTCTCCTGCCCTAAAAATAAAGTCCGCCGGAAATTATACCAATTCAAAGAAGAGATTTTTGATGATAGAAGAATGCCGGATGTTTCAAAAACACCCTATAATGCTCACGTCTTGCATGAAAATGAATTCTCGACGCTTTGGGAGTGCGCTATGAAAAAATTTGCATGGATGCTTTGCGCGGTTCCGGCAATGCTGGGCTGCATCCTGTTATCGGGATGCAAAAAATGGAGCGAGACCGAAACCGGCCCGGTTACAATCGTCGTAAACAAGGGAGGCGCAACGCTCGGATACTCCAAAGCGTCCGGAATCACTCTCGTACAGGACGACGGTTTTGCTTTCAAGGACCTCAACCGGAATGGCAGGCTTGATCCCTATGAAGACTGGCGATTATCCGCAGATGCAAGGGCAAGGGATCTTGCTTCCCGAATGAGCATCGAGCAGATCGCCGGATTGATGCTTTACAGCGCCCATCAGTCGATACCGACTTCCGGAGGCCCCTTTGCGTCCATCTATAATGGCCGGCCCTTTGCGGAAAGCGGCGCCGCGGCTTCGGATCTCACGGACGCGCAGCGAAAATTTCTCATCAGCGACAATGTGCGGCATATCCTGATCACGTCCATTAAAACCCCCGAAATCGCCGCGCAATGGAACAACAACGTCCAGGCGCTTTGTGAAAGCCTCGGTTTGGGAATTCCCGCCAACAACAGTTCCGATCCCCGGCATGGCACTGTCGCCGACGCCGAATATAATGCAGGAGCCGGGGGTAACATATCCATGTGGCCCGGCGCCCTGGGGATGGCCGCATCTTTTGACCCGGAACTTGTCAGGGAATTCGGCCGTACTGTCGCAGCCGAATATCGCGCGCTGGGCATCACCACGGCGCTGTCGCCTCAGATAGACCTGGCGACAGAGCCGCGATGGAACCGCGTCAGCGGCACCTTTGGCGAAAGCCCTCAGCTTTCGACCGACATGGCGCGCGCCTATATCGAGGGCATCCAGACATCCACCGGACATAAAGCCATTGCCGACGGATGGGGCTACGGAAGCGTGAATGCCATGGTGAAGCATTGGCCCGGCGGAGGATCCGGAGAAGGCGGCCGCGATGCCCATTATGCCTACGGCAAGTACGCCGTTTATCCCGGCAAAAATCTGGCAGACCATTTGATTCCCTTCACGGAGGGCGCCTTTAAATTGACCGGCGGCACCGGGAGGGCGGCCGCCGTTATGCCGTATTACACCATCTCCTACGGGATTGATACCCAATATGGCGAAAACGTGGGAAACAGCTACAGCCGTTACCTGATCCACGACATCCTTCGCGGCGTTTATTCCTACGATGGCGTGGTCTGCACCGACTGGGGTGTAACAAAGGATCAGACTGCAGTCAACAGCTTCGGAACCACCTGCTGGGGAGCCGAAAAGCTCACGGTCGCGCAGCGCCACTACAAAATCCTGATGGCCGGCGCGGATCATTTCGGAGGCAATAATGACTCCGGGCCGGTGATCGAGGCCTCCCGCATGGGCGTCAGGGAACCTGGCGAAAAATGCATGCGTACCCGAATGGCTCAATCCGCAATCCGTCTGCTCCGCAACATTTTCCGCGTCGGGCGTTTTGAACATCCCTATCTCCGCATCGAAGAGACAAAACGGATTGTGGGGAGTGCGGGATTCATGGCGAAGGGCTACGAAGCGCAGCTTAAATCCATCGTGATGCTCAAAAATCAGGAGAATGTCCTTCCGATCCCCAAAAATAAAACCGCCTACATCCCCAAACGCTACACTCCCGCAGGGAGAGATTTTTTTGGAAACGCGACGCCGGCCTCATGGGATTATCCCCTCAGCATACCGATTGAGAAGAAATATTTTCGCGTCACCGATAACCCGGCTGAAGCTGAT
Source organism: uncultured Acidobacteriota bacterium (assembly GCA_964559085.1). Lineage (GTDB taxonomy): Bacteria > Acidobacteriota > UBA6911 > UBA6911 > UBA6911 > UBA6911. The sequence goes on from CAZLHW010000082.1 coordinate 3,848, forward strand.
TTTGCGCTGGCCGTGATCCGCAGCCCCGACACAGGCAGCGGCTATGATCCCGAAGATGTTAAAAAAGGCGGAACAGGCTATGTGCCCATCAGCCTTCAGTATGGTCCGTATCGCGCTCTGACCGCCCGCAATCCCAGTCTGGGGGGCGGAGATCCTTTTGAAAAATTTACCAACCGCAGCTACAGGGGCAAATCGACGGTCGCCGGCAATCTCGCCGATTTGAAGATGGTTCTCGACGCAAAGAGGGCGATGAAGCATAAGCCCGTGGTCGTTGCCGTGGCTGTTTCGAAACCCATGATTTTCAGCGAGTTCGAAAAGGAGGCCCACGCAATCCTTGTATCCTTCGGAGTTCAGGATCAGGCCCTGTTGGACATTATCTCGGGAAATGCGGAGCCTTCCGGTCTCCTGCCGATGCAAATGCCGGCAGACATGAAAACGGTGGAGGCGCAGCACGAAGATGTACCCTTTGATCTCACCTGCCACAGGGATTCCGCCGGCAACCTTTATGATTTCGGATTCGGACTCAATTGGCGCGGCGTCATCAAAGACATGCGCACGGAAAAATACAGAAGGCAAAAATGAGCTTCGAAACCCGGATGATTGGACTCCGGGAGTTGTTGAACTTCAAGGATTGCCGATCCGGGAAGGGATCGAGGACCCGCTATGCAAAAATACCTGTCGGATGTAGAGCTATGGCTTGACCGGCTTTATATAGCCGCGGAAGGGGCCGGGATGCGCCGGGAAGACAGGCGCAAGGCCTGTGAAGTGGCCGCAATGCTGGAAGAAATTGAAAGGACCGCTTCCCGATTTGCAAGACGCTCCCCGCTTCTGCTGGTCGATGCCGCCGCAGGCAAGGCTTACGTCGGTCTGCTGGCAGCCAAGCTCGTGCTGGATTCCCGTGCCGCTGTGCTCACGATGGAACGCGAGCCGCTGCGCGTTGAGGCCGGCCGCCGTGCGGCTGAAAGGCTGCATGCGCCGATACCCGTTGAGTGCCGCCCGGCTGCAGTTGAAGAAACAGCCGCGGGGCCGCTCCAGCCGTCCATCGTCACCGCACTGCATGCCTGCGGCCGTGCCGCGGACGCCATCATCGATCAGGCCATCGCCTGTAAAGCGCGCGCTCTGCTTCTCGTTCCATGCTGCCCGAGCAATTCCCTCGCAGCGGCAGAGCTGGCTTGCGCGCATGCCGACGCCGCGGGCATTCCGCGTCATGCCCCTATACGCCGCCGCTTTGTTCAAGCCATCATCGACGCAGAGCGAACCTTGCGGCTCGAAGCCGCCGGATATGAAACCGAGGTTGTTGAATTTGTGGCGCCGACGGTCACCCCCCATAATCTGCTCTGGCGTGCGCGACTGGTCGGAGAACGTCGGCGCATGGCGCTCGCAAAAGACAAATTAACGGCGCTGACAAGGATCCCTCAAGGCGCCTCGAATAAAAAGTATATCCGCGCCTGAGACGGCGCTTCCGAGAGTCATCGATCCGGATTTCCATTGGGCGGAGGCGCTTGGGGACCTGTGGAAAGCGGTACCTTGAAGTGCGGTGTCGGTATGGCGGCGCTCAAAAGGAGCGCTGCAACCCCGGCATGAAAACAGGCTCCGGCACTACCGAACCAAAGCATTGATTTCGCGCAAAATTTCCTTAGGGTTCACCGGCTTGTTGAGCCATTTATCATTCGGGAAATAGCTTGTATTTATCTGAGAACGGTAGTCGTAATGCTCGTTGACGCATGTCAGCATCACAATCGGAATATCCTTTGTTGCGTCATTTTCTTTCAATTTTTTAGCCGTATCCAGACCGTCGCTGAGCGTCTGCATCATGACATCCATCACAATACAGTCATAGCTTTTCTGCCCAACCTTATGGAGCGCTTCCTCGCCGCTGTGTGCGGTATCCACATTGTATTCCTGCGCTACAACCCTGCGGACCTGCTCAAGAAGATCCTCATCGTCGTCCACAAGCAGCACTGTCTTTTTCTTATCACTCATTTCAGCCTCCTTCCGCGCCTAAATGTGTAGCCCCTTACAAGCCTCCGGCACAACAACAAAATCACAAAATCCGGCTGTATATTGCCCGGGAGCGCGCCCGAGAATTCCAAATAGCGGTGTGCGCCCGGCCTTGCGCTGGTTTAGAATGAGACCGTTGCCAAAGAACGCGATGGGCATGCCGCAGGCTTCGCGCACGGCAAGACAAGGACTCCGGGGAAAGCGGAGATGGGCATTCTTAGAAAACTTTTTGGTCCCAGGCAGAACGAAATCTGGCAGCAGTTATGCAAGGAAATCGGGGCCGACTTTGTGCGCGGCAGGTTCTGGCGCGGCCATCGCGTGCAGGCTCGGGTCGGAGAATGGACGGTTACGCTGGACGCCTACACCGTCTCCACAGGCAAAAGCCATGTGACCTATACTCGCATGCGGGCTCCCTATGTCAATGCCGACGGATTCCGATTCAGGCTTTATCGCAAAACACTCTTCAGCGGCATCGGAAAGCTTCTGGGAATGCAGGATATTGAAGTCGGAGATCCGGACTTTGATCGCGACTTCATTATCAAGAGCAACCACGAGGCAAAGGCTATGGCGCTGTTCATGAATGAAAAAATACGCCGTCTTATTCAAGCCCAGCCGAATATCCATCTGGAGATCAAGGACGATGAAGGCCTTTTCGGCGCAGGATTCCCGCAGGGTGTGGACGAGATTTGCTTTAGGGCAGCCGGCCTGATTAAAGACATGGACCGGCTGAAGGCTTTATTTGAGTTGTTTGCCGAAGTGCTCCAGACGCTGTGTCGGATTGGATCCGCATACGAGAAGGATCCCCAGGTATCTCTCTAATCTTCAGTTTCGACTCCGTGCGGCAATTGAAAAAGTCAAGCATCATTTTGAGGAGGAATCCGCATTCGTCGATTCAGGCGTAATCTGGAAGCACTGCGGTTTCACGGCCGTGAACCGTAGAAAGACATTGATTCGGAATTCGAGATTGATCTCGAATCTACAATCTCGAATCTCGAATCTCTTTTACCTGCACTCGAAGCAGGCCGCGTCCTGGGGATCGCCGTGGCCTTTGTAATGCGCGTGCTGCGGATGCGGGCACAGCGGCCGGCTTCGGCCGGGCAGCGCCCGCGAAGTCGCTTTTATTGAGTCGGGCGCAGTTCCCTTCTCGACCCATTCCATTCCCTCGTTCGAATTGTTGCAATGTTGCTTTGTCGAATGCAGATACAATAATCCGGGCTTCAAGGATACTGCAGAATTTCCCAGCAAAAAACATACTCATGAAAAATCCAGCCGCCCGGCTTCCATTGATCTGCTTGCTTCGGGCATCGCGCGTATTAAACCGCTTGCATAAGATGCTGTTCCGGTGGAAGGAATCCCTGTAAAATAACAGCTTGCCGCCCGATACGCCGGAAGAGCCGCAAGCCGGCCGATGCATGCGGGATTAGAATAAAGGAAATTCCTGCTGCTCTCCGTCGCGCGCAATTGAGGAGGAGCATTCATGTTTGTCTTAAGCCCTGTCACCGACCGTGTTGCGAGGATACGCGAGAAGTACCGCACGACAAGGCCCCGTATCTGCATCGCCCGCTACAAAATTGTGACCGAGTTTTACCGGGAAAATCCCCAGCTGCAGGGTATTCTGAAGAGAGCTCGAAATTTTAAAAATATCTGCGAAAAACTTCCTGTCCTTATTAACCAGGACGAGATCATCGTCGGCTGGCAGGCAGCCTATTATCGCGCCTGTGCGCTGTACCCGGAAATATCCTTCGGGTGGTTCCTGGACGAGCTTAAAGCCGGCACTATTCCGATTCGAGATGTGGATCCCTATGACATTGATCCGCAAGACGCAGACTTTGTCCTGCGCACCGGCGACTTCTGGCGCAAAGAAAGTTTGAGCGCAAAAGTGGATGAGCATATTCCTCCGGGGTATCTGAAATCAGCGGGGAGCGGCGTTACCTATTTCAGCACAAAGAATACCTGCACATCCCCTGTCGGCCATTTCGTCGCGAACTTTGAGAAGGCGATGCATAAGGGTTTCGGAGCCATTCGCGCGGAAGCGCAGGCAAAAATGGATGCGATGGAAGGCGCTCTATTCGGCGACAATGCCGCAAAAAATACCTTCTACCGTGCGATTACTCTGGTCTGCGACGGCATAATAACGCTTTCAAAACGCTATGGCCGACAGTGCGAGATATTGGCTGCGGCAGAACCCGATCCGGCCCGCAAAAAGGAACTGCTGGAGATGGCCGATTGCCTGAATTGGATTATGGAAAATCCCTGCCGAACGTTCCACGACGCCATTCAGTGCATGTTCCTGTACCAAATCGGGCTGTGCCTCGACGCGCAGCAGCATGGCATCAGCTTCGGCCGGGTCGATCAGTATTTGGGCGGCTATTATGATGCCGACATCGCCGCCGGCAGAATCACGCATGAAAAAGCTCAAGAACTGCTTGACCTTTTCTATCTCAAAGTCGCCGAGATGAATAAAATATGGCCCTATTTCGCCACCCTTTCCGGACCGGGCTACACCAGTGGACAATTGATGACGATCGGCGGCGTAACAAGGGACGGCAAGGATGCGACCAATCCCGTGTCCTACATGATGCTGCAGTCCGCAGCAAGGCTGGTTCTGCACGATCCGCCGCAATCGCTGCGCATCCACAAGGGAACGCCTCAGGAACTCTGGGACGCGGCCATTGAAACGACGCAGATAGCCGGGGGAGTGCCCACATTTGAAAACGACGACGTCATCATTCCCGCGCTCATGGCCCGGGGCTTGCCGCTCGAAAGCGCCCGCAACTACTGTCTCATCGGCTGCGTGGAGCCGCAGGGGTGCGGCGATGAATGGGCCTGTCCGGGAGGCAACGGCACGGAATCGTTTTTCAACCTGCTCAATGCCTTTCTGCTGGCCATCAACAACGGCTACAATCCGTTCCCGACTCCGGACGGGCAGCCCGCCCGGCAGACCGGGCTGCCGACCGGATATCTGTATGAAATGGAGACTTTTGATGAAGTCCTGAATGCCGTCAAAAAGCAGATTGAATATTTCGTCAACTGGCACATCAGCCTGGTCAATATGTGGGAATTTGTGGCCTCCGAGCATATGCAGCTGCCGCTGCTTTCGGCAACCATCGACGGCTGCATGGAATCCGGCAGAGATGTCATGAAGGGCGGCGCGAAATACAATTCGACGGGCAATGCAGGCATTGCGATTGGGAACATCGCCGACAGCCTTGCTGTCGTGAAATACATGGTGTACGACAAAAAGCGCATCACGGCGCGGGAGCTTTATGACGCGATTATGTCGAACTGGGAAGGCAAAGAGGATTTGCGGCAGCAGATTTTGAATGAAGCGCCCCGCTACGGCAACGACAACGAGTATGCCGATCAATTCGCGCGATGGGCCTCCGACATTTATGGAAATGCCGTTAATGCGGCCACCGGTCCGCGCGGCCGCTATGCGGCCGGGTTGTATCCCGTTACCGCCCATGTGCTTTTTGGAATGTCGACCGCGGCCTCTCCCGACGGACGCAGGGCGGGCGAGCCGCTGGCCGACGGGATCTCGCCGGTCCAGCAAATGGACAAATGTGGGCCCACAGCCACTCTGAAGTCGGTATCCGTCATCGATCAGAAGAAATTCTCCAACGGCACCTTGCTGAATATGCGGTTTCATCCTACCGCGCTGCGCAATGAAACCGGCAAGGCGAAACTTATCGCGCTGATTCGCACCTATTTCGCCCTTGGCGGCATGGAGATGCAGTTCAACATTGTCAGCAGCGACACCCTGAGAAAAGCTCAGGAAAAGCCTGAAGATTACAGAGACCTCGTTGTACGCATCGCAGGATTCAGCGCCTATTTCGTAGAGTTATATAAAGCCAGCCAGGACGATATCATCAAACGTACGGAGTTGACCTTGTAAATGGGCTGGGGAGTCCGGCCGGGATTTGTATCCAAGTTACCGGCACGCTTCCACCCGACTCAAACCCCGATTTTCCGGACAGAAGCAATATGGGGACAAGGCTTACAGGAAAGGTTTACGACATACAGGCTTTTTCGGTTCAGGACGGACCGGGCATCCGCACCACGGTTTTTCTGAAAGGGTGCCCCCTGCGATGCCCCTGGTGCCATAGTCCGGAGTCGCAACAGTTCTATGCACAGCTTTGCTGGATAGCCCTGCGGTGCATAGGCATTGAAAAATGCGGCAAGTGTCTGGGCGCATGCTCGAAAGGCGCCCTATCCCCCGGCAAAATCGTCCGGCACCCCGCCACTCAGGCGGAGATACGGCATATACGGATCGACAGAACCCTCTGCAACAACTGCGGGGAATGCGCCGCGGTCTGTTATCCGAAAGCCCTGTATATCTGCGGCACGGATTATACGGTCGAGGAACTGCTGGAGCGTGTCCGCAAAGACAAACCCTTTTATGATAATTCCGGCGGCGGCGTCACGATCTCGGGCGGGGAGCCGTTATGTCAGCCCGATTTTACGTTGAATTTTCTTCGGCGGCTGAAGGAAAGCGGCATTCACACCGCGCTGGACACCACGGGGCATGCACCCTTTGAAACAATCGAACGGCTCCTTCCCTATACCGATTTGTTCCTGTACGACCTGAAGCACATGAACAGCGAGCAGCATAAAATAGTCGTGGGAGTGTCCAATGAGCGGATCCTGGAAAACGCGCAGAGGATCGCGCAGGCGGGCGGCGCGCTGCAGATACGCATCCCCTTAATACCCTCTTTCAGCGACTCGGAGGAAAACATCCGGGAGACCGGCGTTTTCTGCAAATCCCTGGGCAAAGCCTTGACCGTGATCCAGCTGCTCCCCTATCACAATCTGGGCGTCATGAAATACCAGAGGCTGGACGACAGCAAAACCGTTCTGGAGGCAGAGCCGCCTTCGGACGCTGCAATTCTATCCGTAAAAGAACTGCTGGAAGGAATGGGATTGCCGGTGACGGTCCATTGATGACCGATCAGGATTCCCCGCGCCTAATCTTCCGTGAAGGAAATATCCACCATGAGCTCGCCTCCGATCTCCTCCAGCTCATTCCGGAGATCGGCTATGCCGCAGGATTCCGGCATCTGCAGTCGGGCGACTGCAGAGAACATTCTTTCACCCGACATGGGCGCACTGTAACACTCGCTCTCCAACTCTTCGAGGTTAATGCCTCGGCGGGCCAGCGCTGAAGAAATCTGGTGAATGATACCCGGCCGTTCCTGGCCAATCAGGCTCAGCGATGCGCCGCGACCCGGGCTGTCTACAGCCGCTGTTGCGTCGGGGTGGACTGTCACAGCCAGGCCTTCCGTCTTTAACGCCTCCAGGGCTTGAACCAGTTTCTGTTCCATTTCCGAGGGCACCTGGAATCTTAGAATCCCCGCAAATTCTCCCCCCAGCCGGCACATCCTGCTTTCGAGCCAGCTGCCCTCATGATCGACTATAAGCCGTGACAGCAGCTCCACCAGC
>CAZLHW010000083.1:0-11128 GCA_964559085.1 uncultured Acidobacteriota bacterium
GTCTCTCAGTTCCATTTCTTCAACAATGCGGTCCCTGACAGCCTTCAGCTTCACCTCGAGCTCTTCCCAGGACCCCTTGACGATATACCCGTCCGCACCCGCCCGATATGCAGCCGTTTCCCTTTCCGATCCTTCGTTGATCGTGAGGAACAAAACATACAGATGAGGCCCTGTTTTGTAGGCCTGCCAGCTTTTTATCCACTGGCAGAGAGCAATGCCGTCGATTTCCGGCATATTCCAATCCAGGAGCACGATATTCGGCCGTTTTTCAGACTCCGCCATCTGGATCAACCGCTCCAGAGCTTGCTTTCCGGTGGCGGCTTCTTCCACATCATAGCCCCACAACCGCAGCTGCTTGGCGATCAGCTTCCGTACCGCATTGTTGTCGTCAACAAGGAGCAGGTTTAATTTCATGTTTTCAGCAAGGCAGATCGGGGAATCTTGAACTTCCAATGAATAAAAAACAAAGCCTAAACTTCCCGCTCGGCAATTCGGCGCAGGATGGAAGGCGCCATTAGCGCAATCAGGCTTCCTTGGGGAGGACTTTCCCGTGGCTCCAGTTCCATGGCACAAACTCCCCCTTTCTTTATTTCAATGCGGACTTCCGAAGAGCCTCCCATAATTTCCGCAGCAATTTCTCCGAGCGAGGGCTGATGGCCGACAAGCATCAGGCTTCTCAGGTCCTTTTTCCGGGCATGGATGGCCTCATAGAGATCCCGCCGGGAGCCCGATGGCGCCAGCGACGGCAGGATTTCCATTCGAACCTTTTTCCCGAAGGCGGCCAGCAGGATCTCCGCTGTTTGTCGGGCTCGTATCAACGGGCTGCTGAAAATGAGATCCGGGATATAATCCAATCGGCGCAAACCTTCAGCCGCCCGCCTCATTTTTTGGATGCCTTCGCCGGTCAGCGCTCTATCTTCTTCCCTGACTCCGGGCGTACCGTGTGGCTCGGCGATCGCGTGTCGGACAATGTAGAGTCTCATGTGCTTTGCACTGTATCTATACCACCCGTAAGATATACTATCAAACGAAATTGCGAGGACAGAAGGCCATGAGCGCATCCAATAACCTAATAATGGCGGCCATCGATATCGGATCGAGCGCGATCCGGATGGACGTCGCCGAGGTCAAGGCGGACGGAACGCTTCGCATTCTGGATTCCCTGAAAAAGGGGGTGCAGCTTGGCCGGGAGGCTTTCACGGAGGGCCATCTGAGCCAGGACACGATCCGCGCAGCCTGCGAAGCTCTGCGCGATTTCAAGAAGGTAATGGACAGCTACGGCGTCTCGCGCTATCGCGCCGTAGCTACCAGCGCCGTGCGAGAATCCAGCAATAGCGAGACTTTTCTTGATCGCGTCCTGATGAGCACCGGGTTGGACGTCGAAATAATCGATGGATCGGAGGAAAACCGCCTCACGCTTTCCGCCGTCATGGATTCGCTCCGCGGAGAATCCGACATTGGAAAGGCCAAAAGCATTCTGGTGGAAGTTGGCGGAGGTAGCACCGACATTGCCATCGTCAGCGATGGGGAACTGCAGCAGTCCAGCACGATCCCGCTGGGTTCCATACGCCTGCGGGCGGGCATGAGCTCGGGACCGGCAAAACCCGAGCAGCAGGCCCGGTTGCTGAAGCGTCAGATCAATGGTTTTATTTCAAGCCTCAAACGAGAGATTGAGATTCGTGATGCCGTTTACTGCATCGCTTTGGGCGGAGATGTGCGTCTGGCCGCCTCAATTCTGAATGTTTCCGGGCAGAGCTCAAAATTCGCCGCCCTTTCAAAGGAGGCTCTGTCCGACCTTGTCGATTCCGCGTCGAAACTGAGCACGGACGCTCTCGTCCAGAAATACTCGATTCCTTACCTGGACGCGGAGACGCTGGTTCCAGCGCTGCTTACCTACATGCTGCTTCTCAAGGAGACACAGGCGCAGAACCTCATCCTCTCCGACGCCACTATTCGCGCGGGGATTTTGCAGGACCTGGCTCCCGTGGAGGAGGGAAAACGCAGGAAAAAGCTTTCGCTTCAGATTCTATCCGCGGCCCGCAGCCTCGGACGCAAATATCACTACGATGAGAACCATGCCGAGCGGGTCCGGGAGCTTTCAACCCGCCTCTTCGACGAGTTAAAGGTGGAACAGCGGATGACCGACACGCATCGCCTTTATCTCGAAGTCGCCGCGCTGTTGCACGATATCGGATCTTTCATCAGTCCGCGCAGCCACCACAAGCACAGCCTGTATCTGATTACCGCATCGGAGCTTTTCGGTTTGCGCAAACACGAACTGGAGCTGATCGCCAATATAGCGCGCTATCATCGCCGTGCGATGCCCCAGCGCTCCCATGCGCCTTTTATGGCTTTGGACCGCGACGAGCGGATGATCGTATCCAAGCTTGCGGCGATCCTCCGGGTAGCCAATGCGCTGGATAAAGACCATGTGCAGAAAACGCCGGATCTTAAAATCAGCCGCGAAGGAGACCACATAGTATTGACGGCACCGAGCATATCGGACATGACAATGGGACGGCTCGCTCTGGCAGGCCGCAGCGATTTTTTTACGGAAGTCTTCGGGAAAAAAGTCATTCTTAGGGAGGCGGATAAGACCGCATGAACCCGCGCAAGCCGAGCGTTTTCTTAAACAGGGAGATCAGCTGGCTCGAATTTAATCGCCGCGTTCTGGAAGAAGCCTGGGATCCCGGAAACCCGCTTCTGGAGCGTCTTCGCTTCTACTGCATCTTCCGGTCCAACCTGGACGAATTTTTCATGGTGCGCGTGGCCTCCCTGCAGCATCTGATCGAACAAGGCGACAACAATCCCGATCCCTCGGGCTTAACGCCGCGCGAACAACTTGAACTTGTCCTGTCGCAGGCGCGCGTCATCTATGACGCAAGCGGCGATTTGTACTGCGGCGAACTGGTTCCCGGGCTTGCGAAGGAAAACATAATTCTCAAAACCCTTGATACGCTGAATCCGGAGCAGGAAAAATACCTGAGCCGCTATTTCGAACAGGAGATTTTTCCTGTCCTGACGCCCGTGGCCATAGACGAACGGCATCCCTTTCCGCATCTTCCGTCCTTTGTGTTCAATTTTGCGGTTCTGCTGGAATCGGAGAAAGAGAAGGATGCTGAGCCGCGCCTTGCCGTCGTTCAGGTGCCGGGCCGGCTGCCGGGATTGTTGCGGCTGCCGGACAGCGACCTGCTTGAGTTGTGCTGGTTGAAGGATGCGGTCCGGCGTCATTTGCCAAGGCTGTTTGCAGGCTATCGGGTTCTCGAATGCGCCGGCTTCCGGCTGACGCGCGATGCGGAACTCGAAATGGACGACGAGGGAGCCTACGACTATGTAGGGATGCTGAAATCGGAGCTTAAAAAGCGTCAGCGGGCAAAACCGACGCGGGTGGAACACGAAGCAACCTCGCCGGTTCTTCTGGACAGAATTCAGAAAGCTCTTTCGGTTTCCGAAAAGGCTCTTTTCCTTTCCAAAGGGCCGCTGGATCCGAGGCCGCTTCTTACTATTGTGGATATGCCGGGCTATGAACGTCTGCGATACCGACTCCAGCCTCCTCTGCTCCCGGCGGCATTTGCGGCAGAGCGGAGCATTTTCGATATTCTGCAGGAGCAGGACGTTCTGCTGCATCATCCCTACGACTCTTTTGATCCGGTTTTGGCGTTTATACAAGCGGCCGCAGACGATCCCGACGTACTGGCGATCAAACAGACCCTGTATCGCACCAGCGGCAAAGAATCTCCCGTGGTCCATGCGTTGATCCGCGCCGCAGAGAGCGGCAAGCAGGTGACAGTGCTGATTGAGCTCACGGCGCGATTCGACGAAGAGCGGAACATAGGCTGGGCAAACGATCTTGAAGAAGCCGGCGCCCATGTCCTGTACGGGGTGGCCGGGCTGAAGGTCCATGCCAAGATCACGCTCGTGGTGCGGCGCGAACCTTCCGGCATCTGCAGATACGTGCATCTCGGCACCGGCAACTACAACGAGCGCACGGCCCGTTTATATACGGATATGGGGCTGCTTACCTGCGCGGAAGATTTCGGCGGCGATGCCTCGGCATTTTTCAATACTATCACGGGATACTCCGAACCGCCGCACTTCAACCGCTTGGTGATGGCTCCCAATGGCATGCGGGAAAAAATACTCCTGCTGATTCAGAGAGAGGCTGACTGGGCGCGCACGGGCCAGAGCGCCGAGATCCTGGTCAAGATGAATTCGCTGGTGGATCCACGGATCATTCAGGAGCTGTATGCCGCCGGCAAAGCCGGCGTCCGCATCCGGATGAACATACGCGGCATCTGCTGCCTGCGCCCCGGATTGCCGGGCGTGAGCGAGAACATCCATGTTGTTTCCATACTGGACCGCTATCTCGAACACAGCCGCATTTTTGTTTTCAACAATGGCGGGAATCCGGATGTATTCCTTTCGAGCGCCGACTGGATGCCGCGGAATCTGGACCGGCGCGTGGAGTTGATGTTTCCGATTCAGGATCAGAAGCTTAAAGAAAAAGTCCTCGGCATCATGCGCGCGCAGCTGGCGGATAACCAGAAAGCGCGCCAGCTCAAACAGGACGGCACGTACGAGAAAATTGCAGTCGGGCGCCAGGATCCGCTTCGGGCGCAGGAATTTCTTTATCAGCAGACCGTTGAAGAGCTTGAGCGTATCCGCTCCCTCGCACCCGTTCGCTTTAAACCCATACAGGGGAGGAACCGATGAAATCCAGAGTTCGTGAATCCGAAGAATGCAAACGGGTTGTGCTTGGGGTGGATATCGGAGGAACCAACACAAAATTCGGCTATGTGGATCGCCGGGGGAAATGCCTGGCAAGCGCGTCGATGCCGACCCATGCACACCAGCCGGCAGCCCGGTTCTTCAGCCGACTGCGGCGGGAGGCGCGGATTCTGTTCCAGGATCTGCCGAAGAATTGCGAACTGGCCGGCATCGGAATAGGGGCTCCGAATGCGAACTTTTACAAGGGCACGATAGAGCATCCGCCCAATCTCAGTTGGAAATATGTGGACGTACGCGCAGAACTCGAAAAATACTACAGCATCCCATTAGCGGTAACGAACGATGCCAATGCCGCCGCTTTGGGAGAAATGCTGTTTGGCGCCGCCCGCGGGATGAAAAATTTCATTCAGATTACGCTCGGAACCGGGCTCGGAAGCGGCATCGTTGCAAACGGCGAGCTGATTTATGGAGCCGACGGCTTCGCGGGGGAAATCGGCCATACCACAGTCGATCCGAACGGAAGGATGTGCGGCTGCGGGAGACGCGGCTGCCTGGAAACCTACTGTTCCGCCACGGGATTGTGCCGAACCATTCAGGAGCTGCTATGCAACACGGTGGAACCAAGCCCGCTCCGCACAATAAGCTTTGCAGAATTAACCGCGCAAACGGTTTCCGAGGCAGCGCTCCGCGGCGATCGGCTCGCAAAACTGGCCTTCGAAATGTGCGGACGCACGCTCGGGATGAAACTGGCGGACTCGGTCGCGCACCTCAGTCCGGAAGCGATCATTTTGTCCGGGGGTCTGGCGGCCGCCGGCAAATTAATCTTTGATCCCACGAAGCGATCGCTGGAGGAGCACGTCTTCCCGATCTTCCGAAACAAAGTGAAGGTACTGCCCTCCGGGTTGGCCATAAGAAGCGCCGCCATCCTCGGCGCCGGCGCACTGATCTGGAAAGCGCTGGGCGAATAACACCGGGGCCTGAAGCCAGTCGGAGTCGCAATGGAGCTGCCGGGAACACACTTCCTGCCGGCTCCGGGATCCTTATTCAGGGCTACCAGACCTCGGGAAAAGCCATCGTGGTATAGATGTCTTCAAGCCGCGCTTTGTGTCCCTTCTCCATCTTGGCCAGTTCCAGAAACCTGTTCTATTCCTCCGGATCTCCGGCGACCTGGGAGAGCTGTGTGTACCTCTGCATTGCATCCAGCTCTTTGCGTATGGCAAGGGTGATGCCGTCAACCGGCTTCAGGTCTATGGAGAGAGGAGGCATCTCCAGCGTATCGGCAATTTTGTAGTCCTGAGATTCCTCCACATGCAAAGATTCGGGGCCTTTCGCAATGATGCCTTCCAGAAAGGCGCGATGCTGCTTTTCATCGCCCGCGAGTTCATTAAAGATATTTTTCAGCGCGGAACTCCCGACCTTTTCGGAGACTGTCCGGTAGTAAGTATACGCCTCTATTTCGCCCTCGATTGCCTGTGAAATAATCCGACGGAAATCCTCTAATCTCATGGATCCACTCCTCTCTAAGCATGCGTTTAAAAGCCGTTCGAAAAAAATTAATGGACCGGCGCCATCGTGGCAAGCCAATTCGCGCCGGTTCGGACAATGCGGACCCGGCCTGAGCCCTCAGGGGGTTGAAGCCGGCAGAGCTTAAACGGAAATTTTGGACGCATTATGAGCACCTCAAAATACCGAATCCCACGATTTTCGATTTTTACAGGCAGGATCGGGACAGGCTTCCATTTTTTGCATTGCATCGAGGGTAAAGCACAGCCGCGACCTCGCCCTCCCCGAATTCAGTGATTTGTTGGAATTATGGTTTCGGCGATTTTGTTTCAAGCAAGAAATGGACTTTGCTTCATTTTCGCATATAATTACCCGGCTGGCAGTATCAGCGGATCGGGCGCATCCCGGGGATGCGCCCGCGGCGTCCGGAAGGGAACATTCCCGGATGGATAGAGGAAGCATGGTCGATCGGTTTCATTGTCCGAAATCCAGTCCACCCACGGCAGCAATTCATCCTGGCATGTCATTGCACGCTTGAGGAATCGCCCTTTTTAATCCCGGAGAATACTTGTATTCTAAGTGCTTTAGATTTGGCAGGTGGCTTGCGACAGGAGTCTGCGGCATGCAAAACCGAGGCAAATCGGAATGGGAAAAGGAATCGGTATCATCATAGAAACACCAAAAAAAGATCAATAGAACAAACGGAGGAAGGCACATGGCAAAGCTTGATCCAACTAAAATGGCTGACTGGCAGATTGCGTTCGAAGCCGAAAAAAACATGAAAAAGGTCCAGCAGCTTGCGGAATCACTCGGGATCAAAGATGAAGAATTGATTCCCTATGGACATTATTATGGCAAAGTCGATTATCGAGCCATCATGGAGAGAGTAAAAGACAGACCGGATGGCAAATACATTGATGTTACGGCAATTACGCCGACCCCCCTCGGAGAAGGAAAAAGCACAACCACCATGGGCCTGGTTCAAGGTTTGGGGAAACGCGGAAAGAAGGTGACCGGTGCCATCCGCCAGCCCTCGGGCGGACCGACCATGAACATTAAAGGGAGCGCCGCGGGCGGCGGATTGGCGCAGTGCATTCCTCTCACCCCGTTCTCGCTCGGATTGACCGGCGATATCAACGACATTATCAACGCACACAACCTGGGCATGGTCGCTTTGACATCCAGAATGCAGCACGAATACATCAACGACGATGCGTTCCTGGCCTCCAAAAACCTGAAGCGGCTGGATATCGATCACAGAAATGTTGAAATGAAATGGGTCATTGACTTCTGCGCCCATGCGCTGCGCAACATCACCATCGGCCTGGGCGGAAGAATGGACGGGTTCCTGATGCAGTCCGGATTTGCCATTGCGGTCAGCTCCGAATTGATGGCGATCCTGGCCGTTGCCACCAGCCTCAAGGACATGCGCGAAAGAATCGGCAAGATCGTCGTTGCCTACAACAAGAAGGGCGATCCGGTCACCACCGCCGACTTGGAAGTGGACGGCGCCATGTGCGCATGGATGGTCAACACCATCAACCCGAACCTTTTGCAAACCATTGAAGGGCAACCGATTTTTGTGCATGCAGGGCCCTTTGCAAACATCGCCATCGGCCAGTCCTCCATTGTAGCGGACAAGCTCGCATTGAAGCTTTCGGATTATCACCTCACCGAAAGCGGATTCGGCGCCGATATCGGCTTCGAAAAATTCTGGAATCTCAAGTGCCGCTTCTCCGGCCTGAAGCCGCATTGCGCGGTTGTTGTTGCCACGGTCCGCGCTCTCAAGAGCCATGGCGGCGGCCCTGCCGTTCCTCCGGGCAAAAAACTGGATCCTGTTTACTCCCAGGAAAACGTCGAGCTGGTTGAAAAGGGCCTGGCCAACCTGCTCAAACATATCGAGAACGTAAAAAAAGCCGGCATCAACCCGGTCGTCTGCATCAACTCGTTCTATACCGATACCAAAGCCGAGATCGACTGCATCAAGAAAAACGTGGAAGCTGCCGGCGCCCGCTGCGCGGTCTCCGAACATTGGCTCAAAGGCGGCGACGGCGCATTGGAACTTGCCGATGCCGTAATCGAAGCATGCAACGAACCGAACAATTTCAAGTTCCTCTATGAGCTTGACATGCCGCTCGGCCAGCGCATTGAAACCATCGCGAAGGAAATCTACGGCGCGGACGGCGTCAGCTATACACCGGCGGCCAAGACAAAACTCACCCGGATGGAAAAGGATCCCGAGCTTTCCAAGCTGGGAACCTGCATGGTGAAGACACACCTCAGCCTCTCGCACGATCCCAACATCAAGGGCGCGCCCAAGGGCTGGATACTTCCGATCCGCGATATCCTTACCTACAAGGGCGCAGGATTTGTGGTACCGGTGGCCGGTGATATCACTCTCATGCCCGGCACCGCGTCCGATCCAGCCTACAGAAGAGTGGATGTCGATGTGGAAACCGGAAAAGTGACCGGCGTATTTTAGTTTTTTCCACTGCAGCGGCGCCGCAGCAAACCCTGCAACGCCGCTGCAGTCCCTCCCAAAACCCGGCACGGCGTCCCTCGAGTTCTCCGCCGCCCTTCCTCTCAAATTTCCTCTCAAATACGGCACACATTGTGTGAGCCGGCCATGAATGAATACCGGGAAATCATTCGACGGAAAGGATTGCCTGACGCAGGCAAAACCGTGCGCAGCAAAGCACACGGCACACTTTGGCGCGTCGTGGAGAAAAGAGAAGTTTGGCAAAACACAGAGCCGGATGAAAAATCCGGAGATGCTCACATGGTGCCGGCGTTTTATCGCACTTGCCGGAGACAGCAGGAAGGAGTCCGTCCGGGAGCAGGACGCATGCCGGGCTATTTAACACTCTTTATGACGACGTCTTTGAAGCAAGTTGGGAGCGCGCAGATTGAATAGCGCCGGGCACGCCGAATCGGGAGCACCGGAAAAAGCCTCGCCAGGAAATGCCATTCAACCTGCCTGACGAGGCGCAGAGTGCTTTTTCCTAAAACAGCAGAGCGCCGGAACTACGGCGCTGCGTATTGAACCATGATGAAAATGCCGGACTCGCCCGCATTCTTCGCATTGGAAAGTATGAGTATAAATTCTCTTACTTCCTTATCGCCGCTGTTGCCGGGCAATTGAAGCTCCAGCGGTTTTGTCTGGGCCGGTTCAATTGTAAGATTCCCCTCTTTTTCTCCGTCAAAATAAACACTCTTGCCGTCCTTTGAGCGGACAGCCGTAATCACCAGGGGGAGCGACCCCTCATTGGTGATCATGAAGGTCTGCTTTTTCCCCGCGGCACGATCAAGTCCCGAGAGAACAACCCTTCTCGGCGTCACCGCGATTTTTGCCCCGGGCGCTTCCAGCACCTCGCCCTTCATCATAAAAACTTCTATTTTTTCATGTCCGGGGATATTGGTCATAAGAGTGACCGTTTTCTCGAAGGGCCCGGGACGGCCGGCGGTGGCGTAAACTACTTTAAGGTCGGTTTTTTCATTCGGATTCAGTGTATGCTTTCCAAGCATAGCTTCCGTGCACGCTCAACTTGTCCTCACATTCGTGATTTCAACAGGCGTATTTCCGACGTTTTGCACGCTGGTCGTTACTTCAACAGTCTTTCCTTCGGCAACCGTCCCTGCATCGAATTGCGCCGGAGTGGCTTTCAAAACCGCGCCGGCGGAATCATCCGATGCAAAAGACAGGCCGATTCTAAACGCGCCGACACAAAACAGGCCGATGGCTGCCACGGCGGCTTTCCCACGTCTCATAAATCCTCTCTCTCGTTACGTTCAGCATTGCCGGAAAAATCGCACGACGACTTAGTCGCCATGCACGTTTTTCACTTTCGTTTCATAATGGAACCCGGGATCCTGGCCTTCAGTGTGACACTGTCGGCATAATGCGGCGCCGGCATCCTTGATAATAGTTTTTCGCGTCGGGTTGGATATATGGGCGCTCCCCGGCCCATGACACACCTCACATTGCACGCCTGCCATTTCCGGGGTTAATTCGTAGTCGATGAATCCACCCTCTTTTTCATAACCCGTCACGTGGCATTTCACACATGCCGGAAGGGTTTCCTGATTCGATTTTTTAAGGCTCTCAATGGCTTTTGCATGGCGTGTCTTCTCCCAGCTCTTCGCAACGGAAGAGTGACAGGGAGCACATTTTGAAGATCCGACGTAGGATCCGGCTTGTTCGGAATGCACGCCTGCCGCCCTCCCGAGCAAAAGCAGCGCTGCGATGCCAACCGTTTTTTTCACAGTCATACCCTTCATTGTCCCTCCGGCAGATACAACCCTATTTCTTCATCTCCATTGGATACCCGGCCCGGCGCCATCCCTTTATGGATGGGTCCCCCAGTACTTTAACCTTTTCATATCCCATCTGAAACAGCTGTTTGGCGGCATCTGCGCTGTCCGCTTCCCCGGGCCCGCAGTCGCAATAAACAACAATCAGCTGATCTTGCGGCAAAGAAAACACATCTTCCAGCGCTATTTGACTTTTCCATGGGATGGAAATCGCCCCCTTTATGTGACCCTCGGCATAAACATCGGCCGGCTGAACATCAATGATCGTCACTGCAGTGCCTTCATCCATCAGTTTCTTCAATTCCTGAATACTGATCCGCTCTATGGAGTCCTGCACTGCATAGGCGGCACCGACCGCTGCTGCCGCTCCGATACACATGAGGATACCTAGGGTTGCCGCACCCACTCTCTTTGCAATCATTAGCCGCATACAGAGTCCCTTCCTCGATATACTGCCAAATAATACGCCTGAACTCCATCCGCATGTCGCCTGAGTCATTATCTCCCGGCTGAAATAGGCATCCTTCCGGAATACGACCATACAACAGATGCACGGCTTAGCGGATCCGTTATCCGCGGCGATATT
>CAZLHW010000084.1:0-332 GCA_964559085.1 uncultured Acidobacteriota bacterium
TAAACTCTTTTCGGCCGATCCCATGGGCTTCATACCAGTGGAGTTCAGCCCTGACGACGCGCCCGTTTCTGAGGCGGATTTTAGCTTCGCCCTTCATTTTGCGGCATCGACCGCTGCTATATTATTTCTCAATCCAAAGAAATTCCCGTGTGGAGAGAGAGCTAACGAGCGGTAATCTCAACGATTGGCTCTCCTTTTTGCAGCCAGTCGATTGTCCGACTAAAAGATCGCATAAAAATCTGCTTCAATTGGGAGTTTGAGGTATTGCCGCAGGTAAGTAGGATTACCTGTGGGGGGATTCCATATTTTTCCACCAGATGCACGAAATCAAT
>CAZLHW010000084.1:342-2369 GCA_964559085.1 uncultured Acidobacteriota bacterium
CCTTGGTCATGCCGACTGCATTGGCCTGTTTGGCGGCGGTAAAGATCTCCAGGTCCCTGGCATCCCGCAATCCGAGCTCTCGCACAGCGATGGCTGAAACTGAAAACTCAAGGCTCATCCAAGATGCAATGGCCGGGGATAAATGCGCGTCCAGCCAGATAGTCATGCGACCATTACCGGATGATCCAAGCGCCTGGCAGCATAGTTCAATGCGGCTTTGATGTCATCCATCTCAAGATCCGGAAGTTCTTCCAGGATTTGCTCGGCATTCAGCCCGGCAGCAAAAAGATCCAGAACGTCAACCACGCGTATCCGCATGCCTCGAATGCATGGACGCCCGCCGCACTGGTCCGGGTTGATAGTGATTCTATCGATCAGAGTAGGCATGTTCTTCTCCTGGCTTCGAAATTAAAATCCATTATATCAATATTTGCTGGTCTTCACTCTGAAAAGACGCGGCAGATATCTTCCTAAATGCCTATAATGGCAGCCGGCGGCTAAAGAAAAAACCATGACTACGGAGGCGCAGTTCAGCGAAAACTCGCATCAGGGGTTCGGCGGAATAAAAGCGGCCCTTTGTCTGGGGGCGATGAAGCTAAGTCGAATACTGCGTCAGGGATGCAGGTATTTTTATGGCGTGAAGGCATAGGATCCCGTAGTTCCGGCAAAGAACGGGATGCCGTGGTTCGCTGGACTTAAGAAACAGAGTGGAAATGCGTTTCCACTCCGGACCCAGCCATCCTCAGTACTGATGCATGTTATAGCAATCGAACGAAGATTATTCCGCGGCTTTGAGCGGGTAGCGGACGCGCACGTTGACGGGATCGACGACGGCGACGCAGGCGTCGAGTTTGTCGGGATCCGTGCGGCGTACAAAATCGGTGATGAAGGCATTGACGGACAACGGACTCAATGAAAGCGGGCGGAAGAGAATAACGCTGGGATGGGCGCCGGGCGGATACTTGCGCAGGTCGGCGAACTCGACATCCAGAGTCATGAGCATGCGCTGTTCTTCTTTAGCCGCTTGTGCGATCTCGGTATCGGGATGGGAAAGAAGATTCTCGTCGGCCGCGGTCAGGACGTCATGCCCCAATCCAATCAAAACCGGTTTGAGATGACGGGAGAGATTCTCATCCAGCTTAAGCTTCATTCCAGGGTTCCCGTTTTCCAGACACTTTCATGAGCCAGGTCAGCGGCATAGGCGAAACAAGCGTGGATGTCGTCTTTGGTCAGTTGCGGATAGTGATCGATAATTTCCGGTTCCGTCATGCCCTCGGCCAGGCCGTCCAGAATAACGGCGATCTCAATGCGGGTGTCGCGAATGCAGGGCCTGCCGCCGCATACATCCGGTTTGGAAGTTATTCTTCGTATCAATTCCTGTTCTGGCACCTTGATCTTTCTCCCATAATTGAAGACAAGTTCCATGAAATTTCAATAATAATGCCAAACGTATGGGCGTATAAAACACTATTGCATCGGACTTTTTCACAACTACCCCAATAGCGGGCGCCAGCTAAAAGAAAAAGCCTATACCAACAACAGCCGCGTTGAGCGAAAACCTGGATCAAGGTCTGATCGAATAAGGGTAGCCCTTAATCCTGAGGCGATGGAGTTGCCGATTGCGCCTTACCGCACTCACATCGCAAAATTCAGTCGTCAGGCCGGCGGGCCGATCCAGACGGTCTGGATGTTGACGAACTCGCGGATCCCAAGTTCGGAAAGCTCCCTCCCGTAGCCGGAGCGCTTGACGCCGCCGAACGGCAGCCGCGGATCCGAAGCGACGATGCCGTTGATGAAAACCTGCCCCGCTTCAATCCGGCGCGCCATCCGTTTCGCTTCCTCGATGTCCGTTGTCCACAGGCTCGCCCCCAATCCATAGGGGGTCGCATTTGCCAGCCGGATTGCGTCCTCGGCATTCTCCGCCCGCATGATTGCTGCGACGGGGCCAAACACCTCTTCCATCGCGGCCGGCATCTCCGGCCGAACATCGGCCAGGACCGTTGGCTTAAAGAAATATCCTTTCCCTT
>CAZLHW010000084.1:2379-5284 GCA_964559085.1 uncultured Acidobacteriota bacterium
CCCCAGCCACCCTCCCGCTCCAGCACGCCCAAGAACTCACGGCGGGCCAGCGGGCCGATCTGAGTGGCGCGCTCCATAGGATCTCCCATTTTCAGCGCGCGCACCGATGCCACAAAGCGATCCTGAAATTCCCGGAGCACGGGCGCTTCCACAATGAAACGCTTGGCGGCGATGCAGCTTTGTCCCGTGTTCTGGTAGCGCGCGCGTACTGCAGCTTGAACCGTTCTATCCAGATCCGCATCGGCCCTTACAATGAAAGGGTCGGAACCTCCAAGCTCCATCACGGTCTTTTTAATCGCCTGCCCGGCGCAGGAGGCAACCCGGCTTCCGGCACCCTCGCTGCCGGTAAGTGTTACGGCCGCAATTGCCGGATGCCGAATGAGGGCCGAAGCCTTCGATCCCGGAATCAGGAGCGACTGGAAAACCCCTTTCGGGAATCCCGCTTCTCTGAAAACCTCCTCGATGGCCAGCGCACACTGCGGCACATTCGAAGCGTGCTTTAATAGCGCGGTGTTGCCGGCCGTCAGCGCCGGAGCCGCAAAGCGGAAGACCTGCCAGAAGGGATAAATCCACGGCATGATCGCCAGAATGACACCCAGCGGTGTGTATTGAAGATAGCTTTCCGCTGCGCCCGAGGGACGCGCTTCGTTCTTAAGGAATTGCTCTGCATTCTCGGAGTAGTAGTCGCAATTCCATGCGCACTTCTCAATCTCGCCCTCCGACTCGGCAATGGGCTTGCCCATTTCCACTGTTATATAGTTTGCAAACCGGGCTTTGTTGCGGCGCAGGCAGGCGGCTGCGGTTTTCATCAACTCCGCACGCAGAGAAAACGCAGAGTTGCGCCAGGACTGAAATGCAGTCTGCGCTTCCCGGATTGCAGCTTCCACCTGTTCGTCGGAGTGAATTGGAAAAGATCCGACGGTCTCTTCCGTCGCCGGATTTATGGAAAACATCCTTGCGATAGCATCCATGGGCCGCCTCCCGATCTTTAGGCCATTATAACGCCGCCCGCTTTCCTCCGAGTTGATTCCATGCATCCCGGATAATGCCTGTTCCGCACCCTCCAGGCTAAGAGGATGCGTATCCTCTAAAACCCGAAACTTGGGCTTGTCTGTGTCGGCCAATCCCAATATATTGAGCAGTGCTCACGCTATTCGTCTTTCTAAGTGCAGCTTCCGGGTGATGGACGGGCGCCGACAGGAAGCGCCTTTATGTGCTGCAAAGGTGACGGCTCAACGCCGATTGATGCGAATGCACGATTTTCTTGACGCTCTGCTTGCAGGTACCAGTCTCGTTGCGGATCACATCTGGTGGCCTGTTGTGATCCTGCTGCTTGCGGGAACCGGCATCTACCTCTCATTTCTGACAGGCTTCATTCAGGTGCGCCGGCTGACGCTTGCAATCCGCTTCATGCTTAAAAGCCGCAACAAAGCCGAAATGGAGCAACGTACGGGGGACATTACTCCTTTCCAGGCGCTGATGACGGCTCTGGCGGCGACCGTGGGCAACGGCAATATTGCGGGTGTCGCCACGGCTATCGCCAGCGGCGGGCCCGGGGCTCCTTTCTGGATGTGGATGACGGCCGTGTTCGGCATGGCAACAAAGTATGCCGAAGGACTTCTGGGTTTGAAATATCGCATTCGGGACAAGGACGGGACATACAGCGGCGGCGCCATGTATTACCTGCGCGACGGAATTCGATGGAAAGGACTGGGTAAGTTCCTTGCGCTATGGTTTTCCCTTGCCGTAATACTGATGGCGACTTTTGGAAGCGGGAACATGGCGCAATCCAATTCAATCGCGCTGGCTCTGAAGAGCGACTTCGGCATTCCCTTCATCTGGACGGGAATCGGATTGGCCGTCCTCGTCAGTCTCGTCATCATAGGGGGAGTGCAGCGCATCGCGCGGGTAGCCGAGCGGCTCGTGCCCGGGATGATCCTTCTGTATATGGGCGCCGGAATGTACGTCCTCCTTGCGAATGTTTTGATCGTTCCGGACATCCTGAAAGTGGTATTGCAGTCGGCTCTCACCAACGAAGCCATTGTGGGCGGCTTTCTGGGGCACACGATCAAAGAGGCCATCCGCTACGGGGTCGCGCGAGGCACCCTTTCCAACGAGTCGGGTATCGGCTCCTGTTCCATTCCCGCCGCCGCGGCGAAAGGGAATGCAGCAGCCGCGCAGGGGCTGGTTGCCATGATGGGCACATTTATTGACACAATAATCGTCTGCAGCATGACGACGTTCGTCATTCTTGCTTCCAATCTTCACCCGCACACAACCGGCTTAACAAGCACGGAGCTCACCAAGAGCGCTTTTGCCGTCGGGCTCGGAACTCATCTGGGCGGATGGATCGTAAGCCTCAGCAGCCTGCTGTTCGGCTATACGACCCTGATCGGGTGGTCCTATTACGGGGAACAGGGCGCCCGTTACCTGTGGGGGATCCGGAGCGTTCTTCCTTACCGCTACATCTTCTGCGTTTTCGTTTTTTTCGGAGCTGTACTGCAGGGACGCTATCTTCAGATCGTATGGAATTTGGGGGACATCGGGAACGCCCTGATGGCTCTTCCCAACCTTATTGGCCTGCTCCTTCTTGGAGTCCCCGTGCGAAAAATTTCCAGAGACTATCTTCGACGATGGGACGCCGGCGAAATCACAAGCCCGTTTGGAGATTGATTTTTCCAAGGCTGATCATGTTGGCAAAAATGCGATAGGCGCCGGGAATCCCCGCGGGCAGCTGGCGAAACCACGCATATCCGGTGTAGATATAATGGCCCTTGCCATAGCGTGTGTACAGCATCCCTCCGGGCTGCGGCTCCTCCTCCGGATCATTTCCCGATAAAAGCGCCGTATAGCGCGGATCCCATTCCTTCATGAAATAGAGCCCGCGCTCCTGCCCCCAGCCGCG
>CAZLHW010000084.1:5331-7582 GCA_964559085.1 uncultured Acidobacteriota bacterium
AGATGCCGCGGCCTTCCATCGGCCGGACATACTGCACAATCAGGGTGCCGCCATCGGCCACATAATCCAGCAGGCGCCGGTTGTGCGTCCGCAGATCTTCATTTACGTTGTAGGCCCGGATCCCCGTAATGATGGCTGAATAATGGTTCAGATCCCCGAATGCCAGGTCTTCCGCCGAAAGAATCCGGGGCTTGATCCCCAGTTGTTCCAAAGCGGACGGTATCTCGTCTCCCGCTCCGGGTATGTATCCGATGCTCAAACCCGGCGCCACTTTGACGTCGAACCGCTCAATCCTTGATTCGGCGCTTCTGTAATAATTGCGTGTCCAGTTGTCCGGATAGGAAATAGTTTTGTATCCGCGCCGGAATTCCTGCCCTTCCAGAAACGCAACGGCCTTGATCGTGTAGCTTCCGGCTTTAGCTCCCGGAGCCTCTTCCAGTGTGAATTTTGCCGTAAATGCCTCTCCCTGACGGGAAAGATCGAACTTCATCCGTTCAGGCTTTGCCTGCCACCCTTCGGGCGTGAGCAGTTTCAATTCGCCCTTTGCCCGGTTGTTCCTGTTGTTTATAACCGAGGCCTGTAGTTCATGGATGCGTTTGCCGGGGTTTATTGGCGAGATATTGATTTCAGGAGACAGCGTCACCGACAGCGCGGGAACCACTTGGAAATCCACGAAAGCCGCGCCGCGCACCGGGTCGCCTGCCCGAGCCACGGCGTGGGTTTGAATCGGGATTTCTATCCCATTAAACAGATAGCAAGCCTCAACCAAGACCTCCGGCGGTCCGAATGGAGCGAATAAATTCTGTGTCGGCAGAAGCCGGTAGCGGCCATCGGTGTTTTTATCCGGCCGCCAGAATGGTTCTGTCGGACTTTCCTCCGGCCGAACCCTGAACAGCAGCTTTGTGCCTGCAGAAGCCCCTTTCGTTACCTTCCGGCGTTCCAGCGGAGATGCATACAGGGCAAGGTCCGGCCTGTCTTTGGAGGAGGCGATCCGTACGCGGCTGGTTTCTATCTTTTCAGCATTCTGGTTGAATAGATACAGCTGCAGTCCTTCCTCTTCTCCCGGCACGGCAGCAGGCGTGGTGGTTTGAGCTACCAGGCGTATGCCCAATACCGCATGGACGGCCATCTGAAAATCGCGAAGCTTCTCCCTGAGCGCGTGCGCTACGATGTCTTTGTTCGGCCTTGAAAGCGATGACGCATCCAATTTTTTTAGAGTGCTTTCAATCCGCCCGACGCCGCATGCAGCGGCCGCCGCACTCTTTTCAGGGGAGGAGATCTGAAAGTCGCGACGCGCATCCAATGCAGCCTGCCGGATGCCGGCGAGATCCGTTTTGAGGAAGGGGACTCTCTTTTTTTCTTCTCCGGCGAGTTCCCAGATCGCCATCAGCGAAGTGTCGATGGAGTCAAAAAAACCGGGCGCGTTTTCCGGTGCTCCGGCGGGAGCATCCAGAAGCACGAACCTGTCGACGCCTGGAAAGGGAAGAGCGGCCGCGTCCCCCATGCCTTGCGTCCGATGCTTGCTGTAGCCTTCGGCTGCGATTTCCTGGTAGGTGCGCCCGAGCACGGGATCGTAATCTCCTACAGGCACGGAAGCGACGGAGCGCGTTTCTTTGCGGGGCATGGAAGCCTCATCCGGGCGCATGCTTGCATACAGTTTCCTGGCCTGCCAGGCGTGCAGGCCGCGCTCG
This sequence comes from uncultured Acidobacteriota bacterium, assembly GCA_964559085.1. Lineage (GTDB taxonomy): Bacteria > Acidobacteriota > UBA6911 > UBA6911 > UBA6911 > UBA6911. The sequence continues at coordinate 7,023 of CAZLHW010000084.1, forward strand.
AAGTGTTCCGGAAATCGGAGCGGATCTCCCGCTGCGCGAAAAGCCTCTTTGACCAGAAGACCGGCGGCCTGGTGATGGCCGTGTCCGTCGCCGGCATCTCCTCGAAACCTGGAGACAATAATGGTTGGCCGCCACCAGCGAATGAAGCGCACCATTTCTTCAAGGGCCGCCGCGCGCCCCCATTTCGACAGCGTCTCTTCCGCCGTTTTCGAAAAGCCGAAGTCGATGTTGGATCCGAAATAAAGCTCCGCGCCGTAGTAGCGGCAGGCTTCGAGGAGCTCCCCTGTGCGAATCAGTCCCAGGGCATCGTATTTCTCATTTCCAAGAATATTCTGCCCGCCCTCCCCGCGTGTTAGGCAGAAGAGCGCGGTTTGGGCATGGTATTTTCGAGAGAGCCACGTCAGCGTCCCGGAGCTTTCATCGTCGGGATGCGCGGTTGTATGAAGCACTCGAACGTATACCGGCAGCTTTTCAAGAGCGGCCAGCGCTCCCGCCAGGCCGCGGTCCTCGGGGAGAGGATTTGCGCTATGATTGCCGGCCCGCAGCGTCCCGAATACCAG
>CAZLHW010000084.1:7592-9749 GCA_964559085.1 uncultured Acidobacteriota bacterium
CATTCCCAGGATCAGCCTGAAATTCCGGTTCATGCGTTTTTCCTCCCGTGAAATAGGGGCATAGGGGCAGAGGAGCAAAAGACGGAAGCAACCGGCAGCACAGCTTCACGCTTTTCCCTCTATCCCTTTACTCCTCCGATCCTCTTTCGCTCAGGCAAAGCACATGATGCGTAAAAGCCTCCGGCCTCAATGAATACCGAATGTCCTCCAGAACCGATGGCCCATAGCGCGCCCAAAAGTGCTGGATGCTCAGCTCGCGCTCCTGCAGGATGCCGTTTGGGTAGCAGTTGTTGGCCAGCAAGCGGACTGTGTCCGTGACGCGGGCGTCGCGCGCAGCCTCCATGCGGGCGACGCGCGACTTCAGGCGCCCGACATTGTGGAGAATTTTACGCCTGGCTGTTTCCGCTGCGCGCGCCAGGGTTGGATCCACAGACTGCAGCTGCGGCTGTATGTCCGTCAGGCCTTTGTCCAGAATTGCCCGCAATTCTGCAACGCCGGAGGAGGCTTTTGAAAGACCAAGGTTGCGGAGGACTTTTTCCAGGAGCTGCTGCTTATCCTGGAAGCAATCCTGAATGCCGATCCCTAATCGATCCATCTCGGCGGCGATCGGAGGCTCAATGAGGGTGAAGCTGTCCCGCGGCCAGATGACGGGCATGGGACGACCGAAAATCCGATATAAAACTTCTATCTGCGCGAAATAGGCTACCTCGGCCGATCCGCCTACATAGGCGACTGTAGGAAAAAGGGCGTCTTGGACCAGTGGCCGGAGCAGAACATTGGGGCTGAATTTTTCAGGAGTCTGTTCCGCGCACCGCAGCAGCGTGTCTCGGCTGAATACGCGGGAACCGTTTTTGAGCGCGAAATCAGGCCCGCGCCTTTCCAGCGCCAGGCGCGCCTGTCCCTCATAAAAAAAGAGCACCGTCGAATTTTCCGGAACGCTCACCTGCGCATGAAATCCGGCCGACTCCAGCTCTGTTTTCCTTTTAACCAGCGCATCATGGATCAAGTCCGATTGCAGGACTGCCTGCTGCCATAGGCCGGAGATCAGCCTTTTCGCCTCCGTATCGTGCGGGTCGAACAGAATCAATCCCGTGCCGCGGAGAATGTGCGACAGAAGCTCTCCGAAAGACTGAGCGAACGTCGATCCCGGCCTGTAGGTGGATTCCAGCTGCCGCCGGATCTCCGGCTTCCATCGCGAGTCCGGGAGCCGGCTGAGAAAATCGCGCACTGCGTCGCGGATGTTAACCGGGAACTGCAGGGATCCAACCGACCCTTTGGGCGCTTCCGCATTTCCATAGAGGATGCGGCCGTAATCGACGGAATGGATTGCGGAGTTTGTGTCCAGCGAGGTGCGGGCGAGGACTTCTGCCAGATCGTGGTCTTCTGTTTCCATCCAGAAGACAGGAACAGCCCGGATGCCGCGCTCCTTTAAGGTCCGGGCAAGCTGAACGGCTGTCAGGGCTTTATAGATTGTGTAGAGAGGGCCGGCGAAAATGCCTACCTGTTGTCCGGTGAGAACGGCAACACTGCCGTTCTTTTCCAGTTCGTCAATATTCTCTCGCGTTGCAGGATCGCAGCCGAAGGCTTCACTCTGCCGGCGAAGAATAAATGCCAGATCGGCTCTGCGCACCGTGGGTTCCGCAGAACCTGTGCGCACCGCGCGTTCCAGATTTTCAATGGTGGGAGCGTACTGATAGAACTGAAGCGCGAGCGGGGAAAACTCCACGTAACTGAGGAAGAGAGCCGACTGGTGGGGGATGCCTTGGAAGGGGATCTCTTGCACAGTTGTCATAGGCAGTTGACGGGCAACCCATGGCCGCCGGTCGTCAGCGAGGTTTCGAGAAATGGCATGGCCTCATCACGAGGCAAGTCCGCGGGAAAGGCTAACGACCGGCGGCCAACAACTATTTCTTGTACCTGCGTTCGCGGTAAATCGTGTTCCGCACCCCGGACAGATCGAGCAGCGCTTCGACCTTGTTGGGCAGGCCGAACAGATTGATGAAGCCTTCCGCTTCCTTTTGATTGTAAACGGCGTCTTCCGCAAAGGTGGCCAGATCTTCGCGATAGAGAGAAAACGGAGATTTCCTGCCGGCGATGATGATATTCCCTTTGTACAGCTTCAATCGAACGGTTCCGGTTACGCGGGTCTGGACGGAA
>CAZLHW010000084.1:9833-11120 GCA_964559085.1 uncultured Acidobacteriota bacterium
CAGAGTTCCGCCGGGAGTTTCATAGCCGCCGCGGGACTTCATCCCCACCAGGCGGTTTTCTACGAGATCCACGCGGCCGACGCCATGCGCGCCGCCGATTTTATTCAACGTTTCGATGATCGCGACGGGGCTGAGCTTTTGCCCGTCCACGCCGACGGGATTTCCGCTCTCAAATTCTATTTCCACATATTGAGGCTTGTCCGGAGCCTTTTCCGGCGAGACGCTCATCACATACATGCTCTCCTCGGGTTCGGCCCAGGGATCTTCCAGGATCCCCCCCTCGTGGCTGATGTGCCAGAGATTCCGGTCCTCGCTGTAAATCTTTTCCTTGGTCGCCGTGATAGGAACTTTGCGATCCTGCGCATAATCGATTTCATCTTCGCGGGATTTGAGATCCCATTCCCGCCAGGGTGCGATCACCTTGAGCTTCGGATTGAGGGCTTTGTAGGTGAGTTCAAACCGTACCTGGTCGTTGCCTTTGCCGGTGCATCCGTGCGCAACGGCGTCGGCGCCCTCCCGCTCCGCTATTTCCACCTGGCGGCGCGCGATGAGCGGGCGCGCAAAGGACGTTCCGAGCAGGTATTTTCTTTCATAGATGGCGCCCGCGCGCAGCGTCGGAAGCACAAACTCGCTGACGAATTCGTCCCGCAGATCTTCGATGATGCATTTGGAGGCGCCGGTCCGGATAGCCTTTTCCTCCAGCCCGGACAGTTCGGCTCCCTGCCCGACGTCGGCGGCAAAGGCGATGACCTCCGCCCCGTAATTGTCTTTCAGCCAGGGAATGATGATCGAGGTGTCCAAACCTCCGCTATAGGCCAGAACCACTTTGTTCGCTTTTGTGCTCATTGCTGAAATCTCCAGTTAGAGTGCCTGAGAGCCCAGAGCGGCAACCAGGCGCTTAAGATCCGAGGCTTTGTCCTTCGAACAGACGAGAACTTTGCCGTAGGCTTGCACAACTATCAAATCCGATACTCCGAAGGTTGCAACCGTTCCGGATTGCGCGTACAGGATGCAGCCGTTGGAGTCGACGGTTACGTGAGAACCCTGCGCAATGTTGCCAAATTGGTCCGGGGTGAGAGCTCGTTCCAGCGAAGCCCAGTTTCCGATGTCATCCCAGACGAATTGGGCGGGGATGAGCCGTAATCCGGAAGTCTTTTCCATGATTCCGTAATCGATGGAGATGCGAGGCAGTAATCCGAATATATCCGCCAGCCGGTCTTTTTGGTCGCTTTTACCCAGAAGCGGCCGCAGCGCGCAAAGACCTTTATATGTTTCCGGCATATGTTT
>CAZLHW010000085.1:0-10967 GCA_964559085.1 uncultured Acidobacteriota bacterium
TGGGTGCCCGAAGCGGTTGCGTGAGCCCGCCGAGATGGCCGCCCACTTCGGCTTTTCGCCGTGCAGCCAGTCGGGGCTGGGCGGCCCTGCGCGCAGTGCCTACGGCACCGTCATTCCGGCGGGCACGGTTTGCCGCCGGGACATTCTTGAAGAGGGGAAGCTTTTTGCAGCGCCGACTGAGCCCATGGAGTCGCGGGCTTTTTCCCCAGGGATTTATCGCGGCATAAACCGAATCGTCAAAAACAATCTGATTTACATCGGGAATCTTTGGGCATTGCGGGCGTGGTATCAGCAGGTGCGCATTCGGACCATGTCCGCCGATCCTTTCAGGCAGGCCTGCCATGCGGGGGCTCTGGCGCAGATTGAGGAAGGTCTGAAAGAACGTATAAAACGTTTGAAAGAATTGGCCGATAAAGTGGCCTTCTCGCTCAAACGCGCCCGAACGGAGACGGGCGAGGATCTGCCGCCTCAGATTCAATCCCGGCAGCAGGCGCTGGTGAATCGGTGGCCTGAAATGGAAGCCCTTCTTCAACAGGGGCCTCCGGAGGCGGCCGGCACCCGCCACCGCGACGCTTTTCTGAATGAATGGGAACACATTGCAGCGGCAGCGGATCATTGCAAGGCCGTGGGCGCCCTTTCCCCGCAGGCGCGGGCGGCCGGCACCGCATGGCTGCAGGAAATAGTGGATTCGGCAGAAGCCCTTTGGGGAAATTTTTAAAGCGGAGTTTAAACGCATGGGACGCATGTTTGGTACGGACGGGGTAAGAGGAGTGGCAAACGTTTACCCAATGACGGCGGAAATGGCGCTGGAGATCGGCCGCGCTGCCGCCTATGTATGCAAAAAGCACCCAAAACTGCGCCACACAATCGTGATCGGGAAGGATACGCGCATCAGCGGCGATATGCTGGAGTCGGCGCTGACGGCCGGCATCTGCTCCATGGGAGTGGATGTGCTTCTGGCGGGCCCGCTGAGCACTCCCGGAATTGCCTTCATCACCCGCAGCATGCGGGCGGATGCGGGCATGGTCATATCCGCTTCGCATAATCCCTATCAGGATAACGGCATCAAAATTTTTTCCCGAAACGGCTTCAAGCTTCCGGATGCCGAAGAAGAGGAAATAGAGGAGCTGATTACGTCCGGACGGATCAAGAATATCCGGCCTACGGCCGGCGAGATAGGGAAGGCGCACCGAATCGAAGGAGCCGGCGGACGCTACATTGTTTTCTGCAAAAATACCTTTCCCGAAGACCAGACGCTGGAAGGAATGAAGATCGTCCTCGATTGCGCAAACGGCGCCACCTACAAACTGGCCCCTTCCATCTTTTCCGAGCTGGGAGCGGACGTATGCGCCATCCATTGCAAGCCGAACGGGATCAATATCAACGATCAGTGTGGATCGCAGCATACCGAGGACTTGAGCGCGAAGATCCGCGAGACCGGAGCGGACCTCGGCCTTGCGTTCGATGGCGATGGCGACCGCCTCATCGCCGTGGATGAAACAGGCCGCCGGCTTACCGGAGACCATGTGCTGGCCATCTGCGCCCAAATGTACCAGGAATTGGTATTGCTCAAGTAGAACCTGTTTGTGGCCACAATCATGAGCAATTTCGGATTATTTGCCGCTTTGAAAAAACTGGACATTCAGGCAGGCGTCAGCAAGGTCGGCGATCGGTATGTGCTCGAAATGATGCAGAAGATGGGGGCCGTGCTCGGCGGCGAAGAATCCGGACACATCATATTCCTGAACCATCACACAACGGGAGATGGAATTATTTCGGCTTTGCAGCTGCTTTGGGCTCTTAAGCGCAGCGGCCGAAAGCTTTCCGAACTGGCGGCTATTATGGTGCCTGCGCCGCAGAAAATCCTGAATGTGACCGTTAAAGACAAGCCGCCGCTCGAGGACATCGCCGAACTGCAACATGCCATCAAGGCAGCGGAAACCGAATTGGGCGACAAGGGAAGAGTTTTGATTCGTTATTCGGGCACTCAGTCCATGTGCCGGGTCATGGTGGAAGGGCCAACCCAGCAGATAACCGACCGGCTGACTCAGACGCTGGCGGATGTGGTTCGAAAGTGTATTGCTTAGAAACCGGTTCGCGAGCGGCATAACAGGGATAAAGGGAAAACCGTGAAGTCGGCTTGCAGGCCTGCTCCTCTACCCCTCTACCCCTTAATAAATCTCGTCGCCCTCTTCCCGCGTGTAAAAGAGATTCAGAAATGCGGCATCGGCCTGGGCGGGATCCGAGTTCAACAGACTGATTTCCGCATTGGCTCGGTCGGCGATTGCTTTGCTTTCCAGTTCGGCAAGCTTTTGGGGAACACCGAATTCCTCGACCATTGTTTTGAGTTTCTGATAAACGGCATAACTGCCGTATAAATGCTCCCCTTCATGCATGATTTTGCCGGCGATCATGTGCTGGAAAGTATCGAATTCCAGTTGCTGCCGAACCTTGGCAAAGTCTTTCACAAGGTAGTCGATTTCCTCCTGATAATTCGGATGAACGAGCAGGAAGTGCTTTTTTCTGTATATGGCCTGATCCAGCGCCTTCAAAGATTCCTTGGGCACACTGTCTTCAGCGATCACTATTATGTCGAGATCGGATCCTCGAACCATTCTCCCGGTGCTGACTTCGGGACGGGGAACGGCGTGAGCCATATTATAGGTAATATCTCCGGCGATGATAAAGCAGACCTGGTCTTTCATGGATTCCCATTCAGGGAGAGACTGAACCGTATTCTCCATAGCTTCTCTGGCAAGATCCCGCTTCGCCTGGCTGATTTCCTGTATTTCCCGGCGGAGTCTCCGGGCTTTTGCCTCAATTTCCGGCCCCTGATCCTCAAGGCCGAGAATGGTGTAGGTCAGAAACTCCCTCCGAATGGATGGGGAAAGCCTGGCAAAACCTTCCACAGCCCGGTCCAGCCGGACAAACCTTTTTCCGACGCATTCGAAACGCACCGCGGGCGTCCGGCGGCAGACCTGCCATAGAGGCAGCGCCTCCATCTGCGACTGCTCAAGCAGTTGCCATCCGGTCTGAGGTCCCCTGCTCTTCAGTATGTCTACGATGTCCTGTGATTTCACGCTGCCCACCTCCGGAATATCTTGTTTCCCGGTCGCTCCGGCTTACAAAGAAAACACAGCTTCCGACAAATCATGCCGCAACACAAGCAGAAAGCCGTTTCTTATCGGGATGCGCCTCCGTGCGCCTGCGGGATGCAACATTCGAGTTGCCGGTACATGTCGGTTGCGAACTTTCGCGTTCTTTGCGTTTTGGCGGCTACTGCGGCTTAACCGCCAGGACGCAAGGAACGCGAAGAAAAACTAAAAGAAACACCAGCAGATCTTCTGCTAAGGGCGGCAAGCCCGCCGCTGGCTCCTATTTATCGGACGCAATGGACTTTTTGTATTTGTCTACAGGGCCGGTCGCCAGATACCAGATCGGCCTTTCGATTTTTCTGAAATAGATCGGGGCATGCTTCAAAGCTGCGGGGATGAAAATGGCGCAGCTTTTTGTTAGCATGTGTTTCGCGCCGCCGATCCATACCTCGACTTCGCCTCCAAGATCATTCGGATCCTCCGGGTTTGTGCCGAGAAATACCAGGTATTCATCAAATTCATGATCGTGCTCTTCTGCAGGACTGCCTGTGCCGGTGATCTTCTTCCACCAGGCGGCCATGAAATAATAAGCCCCTGGAACGACTTCCTCGTCGACATAAATAGGAAAGGCGACGTGCTCTTCTCTGCGCTTTGCTTCTTCCGGTGTTTCCGGAGGGCCGAAGCCTGCTTTCGGCCTGTCGACGATGTTCTTTGCATATTTCAATTCCGCCATAAAATTTCTCCTTGCGCGATTTTTTAGAATTCCACGGAAGCCGCAACGAACAGGGGGATAAACGAGGGATCTTCGCCTCGGGTCCCTATCCCGCCGGTTTTTCAAGGAAAATGCATTTGGCGCTATTGTGAGGGATTCGGGCTGCAATTGCAAAACAGAGTTTGGAAAATGCCCGTTTTGATTTAGGATCCCTGATGTAATACTCGCTTTCCATCCGGCATCAGAGGAGGCCGCATGGCCCCGGTGTCTTGTTGCACGAAAGAATGGACTCCGCCCTTTCCGTCTCCAAAGCCTTATCAAAATCCTTTCACAATTAAGGAGGCTCTCAGCTATGAACCGCAAGCAATTCATGAAATACGTCGAGCACTTCAACAATCGCCGATTTGATAAAGTCGCCGGCTATTTCTGCCCCGACGTTACGCTGGCGTATCCTGATAATTTCATGGGGGAGCAGATCCCCGGTTTAACCGGCAAGACACTTCACGGCCCGGAAGAATTCATCAAAAACTACCAGGCAATTACCGCCAATATCCGCGAGGTGCTCAATGTGGGCGCCTTTCTGTCGAGAGGGCGGCAATTCTGCGTCGAACTGATTACGGAGTTCCATGTGTTCCGCACTCCGCCTCCCGGCGCTCCGGGGGCCCAATGGAAAGAAGGCGACACCATTGTCATGAATCAGATAGTTCTTTACGATCTGGACGAGAAGGGCAAGTTTAAACGCATCCGCATCTTTCACCATCGATACCTGGATCCCAAAGAGGTGTTGCAGAAGAAGACAGCCTGAGAAATGAAAAGACTGGAACGCAAATTACGCGTGAAGGCGTGCGGGAAGCTGCCTTTTTCAGGCTCCGGGCTTTTCCTTGTCGCCTATGGATGACGCCATCGGGCTTCGGACCGGCTTTCAAGCTTTTGTATGGGGCCCGCGGGACCGACGGAAGCCCGGCGCAGTTTTCTGCATCCATGCGAACCGCCGCTTTATTGCTTTTTGCACGGGCTCAATCGCGCAAAAGGCAACAAAGGATCCGGCTATCCAAATTCCCTGAATTCGGATAGACTTATTGCATTTCCTGTCGAGGAACCGTGAAGAATCCGTTTGTCGACAGTCGGAGCATCTTACCTCTAAGGAATTCCCGGGAGCGCGGCCGTCTCGGCTTGAAAAAGGACGTGGGACGCCGGCCCTCCCGGGAGTCCCCTTCGGATTGGGAACCGCGCAGGTGCGCTTAATGTGGCAAGGAATCCCCCGGGTTCAAAATCTGCAGAGGAGTCGATATGAGACTTTTACGAGTGCGCACTTTCCTTTTGCCTGCGTTGGCCGTGGTCCTTCTCCCGATGTTTTCCCGGGCGCAGGAAGAGCCGGATTTAACGCCGGAGCAGCAGCGGCAGTTTCTCCTCAAGGCCAAAATAATCGGGAGCCGACAGCTGTCCGAGGGCGTTACCCGATCCTTCAGGCTGACGCTGTCGGACGGAAACCTGACCCATGACGCCCACTTCCAGTCCATAAATGAACGGCGCAGCTATAAGGAACTGGACCGGGGCGGCGAAATCAATTTTGGTGACTCGTATCATTACAATATCGCCGCCTACGAACTCTCGAAGCTTCTCGGCCTTGACACGATGCTGCCGGTGACGGTGGAGCGAAGATGGAATAGAAAAACGGGGGCCATGGCCTGGTGGCTTCCGGTCCAGATGACCGAAGGGCGGCGGCGTGAGAAGAAAATAGTTCCCCCTGATGTGGACGCATTTAGCCGGCAGATAGAAAAGGTTCGTGTTTTTGCGGCGCTTACTTACGACACCGACCGATGGAATCCCGGCAACATTCTCATTGGAAAAAACTGGGAAGTGTATATGGTTGATTTCAGCCGCGCTTTCCGGTTGTATCCTGATCTTCCGAACCCGCAGGAACTGGTCCGCTGCAGCCGCGACCTGCTGGAGAAGCTTCGGGCTTTGAATAAGGATGTCCTGGCGAAAAGAGCCGGTCACCACCTGAACGAATTGGAGGTGGTCGGCGTCATGAAGCGCAGGGATAAGCTCGTGGAGCATTTCGAAAAGCTCATCGCCGAAAAAGGGGAGGGTGCGGTGCTCTATTAGCTGTACCTGCGGCCCCGCGAGCCTGCGTCGCCGCCTGCTTTCCCGGGCACTCAATACAGACGAAAGACATTGTCCTTCGCCGATGCATCCTTCCGTTTTGAGTTTCCACCGTAAAGATTGCTAAGGAACTCCATGCCTGCTGCGGCGGCCTTCCGCCGGCTTAATTGCGGACGAGACGGCCGCGCGCCTGCGGCGCTTCCGGGGCCGGCAAGGTTCAATCATGCAATATGCACGCAAAGCCCAAGTAATTTCTTGCGTCTTGCAATACCCTGTTCTCCAGGGTGTGCCAAAAAGGCAGACTCGCCGGAAGCCCATCCGCATTCTCGGACACGCTCCCAGGATTCGCTCCTTAAAGGCTTTATGGCACACCCGGGCTGCGGCTCCGCCGGCACAATGAACGGGTTGCTGCGGGCGCAACCTGAAGAAGCGAGGGTGCATAAAAAAGCCCGGAACAGGCGGCGCAACCCCTTCAGCCGCGGCCCAGATTGCCACGCCCGCAAAAAATCCTGCCGCTGGAAGGCTTTTTGCATAAGCACGTGGTGTACAGGTCTGATGATGGAAAGGGACTGCCTTATTCGGGGTTGATGATTTCGTGACAAAGATAATTGAAGAACTGCTTTCCACATTGAAATCGGATGCAAGTGTAAGAGACATCCGCGTGGGACTTTTCCATACCGGGGTGCTGAGCCGTAATTGCGGCTTGGCGTCGTCGCTGCCCCGCGATGTGCTCAAACAGGAACGGCCGGCCGTCCGAGGCCCGGGATTTCTGATGGATAAGAGTGCGTTGGAGCTTGCCCGGATGGCTTCCTCGCAAAGCCTTCTCGAAGCCTCCATCGGCATGGCTGCGATCAACTCTCTGCTCGATATTGACGAAGCCCGATGTCAGGCTCTCAATGCCCGCGATCTGATAGCGGAAAAAGGCAGAGACCGGAATGTGGCGATCGTAGGGCATTTCCCGTTCATGCCGGAGCTCCGCAAAGCGGTTCGCAACCTTTGGGTAATCGAAAAAAACCCGGCGGAAGGGGATCACACGGAGGCCGAGGCGGCAGACTTCCTGCCGAAGGCGGACGTGGTGGGTATCACGGGGACTGCGTTCACCAACCACACCATTGAGCCGCTGCTGCAATTATGCAGACCCGACGCCTACGTTGTCATTCTCGGCGACAGCGCGCCCTTTTCTCCGATTCTGTTTGATTACGGAATCGATGCGATATCGGGAACAAAGGTTGTGGATGCGGATCTTGCTCTACGCTGTGTCAGCCAGGGGGCCAATTACCGACAGATCAAGGGGATCCTGCGGCTGACCATGATCAGAAACAGGAAATAGGAAAAAGAGGAGGAATTATGAAGATAGCTGTTTCATCCACCGGATCCAGCCTGGATGCGGAGGTCGAACCGCGCTTCGGCCGCTGTCCGTATTTCATTATTGCAGATACCGAGACTGAGGAATTTGAGGTGATGGACAATGCCAGCGCCATGGCGGCAGGCGGCGCCGGAATCGCAGCCGCTCAGGCAATCGCAAGCAAAGGAGCGCAGGCGGTTTTGACCGGGCACTGCGGACCCAATGCCCATCAGGCGCTCTCCGCCGCAGGGATTGCGATAATCACCGATGTTTCCGGCAAAGTGAAAGACGCCATCGATGCTTTCCGGTCGGGAAAATTTGCAGCCAGCCAAAAGCCCAATGTGCCGGACCACTTCGGCATGAGCGCCGGGCAGGGGGCGGCCGGCGGCATGGGACACGGAATGGGAAAAGGCTGCGGCGGCAGAGGAAGAGCCGCGCAAGCCGGACCGGCGGTCTCGCAGTCTGCTGCAGAACAGGATTTGGCGGAATTAAAAAGCCGGGCGCAAATACTGGCGCAGGAGCTGGCGGATCTTCAGCGGCGCATTGACGAAATGGAAAAAAAATAACGGGTATCAACACCGGCGGCGATAGCCGGACCCGGAAGTGGATTCTCATGATTATATCGGTAGCGAGCGGCAAGGGAGGGACGGGAAAAACGCTGGTTGCAACCAGCCTGGCGCTTTCCATAAAAGATGTGGAAAGCGTGCAGCTTCTCGATTGCGATGTTGAAGAACCTAACGATCACATCTTTATGCGGCCTCTTATAGAGGGGCGCAAGCCGGTATCCATCTCTGTCCCAAAGGTCGATGAGGCAAAGTGCACTTTGTGCGGTGAATGCTCCAGGGTGTGCGTCTACCATGCGATTCTCTTGCTGGGAAAGAGCGTTCTGATCTTTCCCCAACTTTGCCACGGCTGCGGCGCCTGCAGTTATCTGTGTCCCGAAAAGGCAATTGCGGAAGAGAGCAGAGAAACCGGCGTTGTGGAATGGGGATCTTCCAACGGCGTACGCTTCGTTCAAGGAAAGCTCAACGTCGGCGACGCGATGGCGCCGCCGGTTATTCGGAAGGTCAAGCAGAAGTCCGACCCAGGCGGCGTCATCATCCGAGACGTTCCGCCGGGAACATCCTGCCCTGTCGTGGAAGCGGTGAAAGGCAGCGATTTCTGCCTGCTGGTAACCGAGCCGACCCCCTTCGGACTCAACGACCTGATCCTGGCGGTGGAAATGGTTCGAGATCTCCGGATCCCCTTTGGGATCGTATTGAACCGTGCCGGTGTCGGAGACTCCGGAGTCGAGACATTCTGCAGGAAAGAAACTATCCCGATTCTTCTTACCATCCCGCTGGACACCGAAATCGCGCGGCTTTATTCGCGCGGAATACCTCTCGTGGAAGGATTGCCGGAGTGGATGCCGCGTTTCCGGGAGCTTTTTCATAACGTGAAGGGAAGGATTGATGAAAGAAGTCGTGATACTGAGCGGTAAAGGGGGGACCGGGAAAACCACCATCGCGGGTTCTCTGGCTGCTTTGGCGGAAAACAAGGTGCTTGCAGACTGCGATGTGGATGCCGCGGATCTTCATTTGCTGCTCGGTCCGCTGGAAAAGGAACGGCACGAATTTTGGAGCGGACAGACCGCGCACATCGACGCGGCCCGGTGTACGCGATGCGGCCTGTGCCGGGATCTTTGTCGTTTTGAAGCGATCCGCGATTTTGCGGTCGATCCCATTTCCTGTGAGGGTTGCGGTTTCTGCTCCCGGATATGCCCGGTCCATGCCATTGCAATGAAAGAGTCGATGGCCGGCCACTGGTTTGTTTCCGACACGCAATACGGGACGATGGTTCATGCCCGGCTGGGCATTGCACAGGAAAATTCAGGAAAGCTGGTTGCCACCGTCCGGCAGCAGGCCAGAAAAATCGCGGAAAAGGAAGGGAAAAGTCTCATTATCAGCGACGGGCCTCCGGGAATCGGCTGCCCCGTCATTTCTTCATTGTCCGGCGCGAGTCTTGCTCTGCTTGTTGCAGAACCCACTCTATCGGGGATGCATGATCTGGACAGAGTCCTGGCTGTCTGCAGGCATTTCGGCGTACGGGCCATGGTGTGCATCAACAAATACGACTTGAACGAAGACAATTCCATGCAGATAGCGAATCAGTGTTTTGAACGAGGTGTGCCTTTAGCCGCAAAGCTCCCTATTCACAACGCCGTTACCGAGTCGATTGTTTTGGGTGTGCCCGTGGTAAAGCATTCCACCGGCACAGTTGCCCGCGAAATTCAGGAACTCTGGCGCACCGTATCGGCTTTTCTATCCGGCAGTGCGAATTGAGTTGTCGGACCTGCAATAGAGTAGCACTCTTGCTACCCCACGCCTTCTCTTCCCCCCTGACCCCGTGCAAACATTTTCATTCTCTTCAATGGTTTATCCGAATCAGGGATGCCGGTTCCGTGTTTGGCATAAGACTTGCCCTCTGTAGTCCATGATGAATGAGACTCGAATTAAAAAAGCAGCCTTCGCCTGTTGGGGCGACCGGATCGCGCCGGTTTTTGATACGGCACGCAATATCCATATTGTTCAAGTCGATTCGGGAAAGATTGCCGGCGAGCTGCAGGCAACACTGTTGGAAGAATTTCCCGTGCAAAAGGCGCTGCGCTTGGTGAGCCTCGGCATCGAGACGCTCATTTGCGGCGGCATATCCAGAGCGATGCATACGGTGGTGAGCAGTTATGGCATTCATATCCACCCGTTCGTTGCCGGCAACCTGAAGGATGTGATTGAGGCCTGGGTGCGGGGCGACCTGGATCCGGATGTTTTTGCCATGCCGGGTTGCCGCGGCCGCGGGGGGTGGCGGTTTGGACAGATGCATGGCAGTTGTCAGGAGGTTTTTGCAATGAATGGAAAAGGACGAGGTATGGGTGCGGGCGGCGGAAGAGGACAGGGCCAGGGTGCCAGGGGCCGCGGCCGTATGGGCGGCCCCGCGGCCGCGGGGCCTGGCGGCTACTGCGTCTGCCCCAAATGCGGACAGACAGAGCCCCACGAGCGCGGAGTACCGTGCGCCCAGCGCATGTGCCCCAAGTGCGGGACTTATATGACACGGCAATAATGCATTTTTTTTCAGAAAGGAGTACAGAAATGCCAGGAGGAGATGGAACAGGCCCCATGGGAATGGGGGCAAGAACAGGACGCGCAGCAGGATACTGCGCGGGTTACGGTGTTCCCGGGTATGTGAACGCCCCACCGCGGCGCAGCTTCGGGATAGGTTTCGGCAGAGGCTGCGGATTCCGGGGGCGCGGGTTCATCGGCGGAGGCCGCGGATGGCGCAATATGTTTTATGCAACCGGGCAGCCGGGATGGATGCGCGCGGGAGCGTATGCCGCACCCTATCGGACGCCTGACCCGGAAATGGAGACTCAGGCGCTGAAAAACCAGGCTCAAATATTGAAATCGCAACTGGATGCGATTGAAAAGCGGATCTCGGAAATCAAAGGCGGATCCGCAGAGTAAGGAACCCCCGGGAGCGCGGCCGTCTCGGCCGCAAAAAAAGCCGGCGGGACTCCGGCGCTGCCGGGAGTTCGCTTCGTATTGGGAGCCCCACAGGCGGGCTTGATGCTGAAAGGGCGGTGCAGGCTGTCTCGCCCTTTCAGGGCGTGCATGGATAGCATTCGGCACCCAGGGCTCCAGAGCCTCGCTGCGCTCGGCTCTTCCCCCCTGGCTGC
>CAZLHW010000086.1:0-10936 GCA_964559085.1 uncultured Acidobacteriota bacterium
ATTCCATAGACAATAAGCGCGTGCTTGCTGCGGCGATTATTTTTCTGGGAACCTATCTTGTGCTGGCTGTCGGGCGATTGCCCGGCTTCCGCGTGGATCGCACCGGGGCCGCCATTATCGGCGCCGGTCTGATGATTGCGTTTAACGTTCTTACTCTCGAGGAGGCCTATGCCGCAATTGACCACAATACCATTGTGCTGCTTTTCGGCATGATGATCGTGGTTGCGAATCTGCGGCTCTCCGGTTTTTTCGCCGCCGTGGCCGAACGGGTGGTGCGCCATGCGCGGCACCCGCTCATGCTGCTTGCGGCGATTGTTTTAGTGTCCGGTGTGTTTTCGGCCTTTTTTGTCAACGACACGATGTGTCTGGTTCTGACGCCCCTCGTGCTGGAAATCGTGCTTGCTCTCCGTCGGAATCCGGTCCCCTACCTGTTGGCGATCGCCATGTCCTCAAACATCGGCAGCGTGGCGACAATTACGGGCAACCCGCAGAATATGATGATCGGGGTTTTTTCGGGCATTCCGTATCGGCATTTTGCGGCGGCGATGGCGCCGATTGCGGCTGCGGGCCTGATTCTTGCGTTTGCCATGCTTGCCGTTATCTATCGCAGGGAATTTGCGCGACCGGAAGTCCTTGCCCTTGAAAGGCCGCGTATACGCGTGAATCGGGTGGTGATGTGGAAATCGCTGACGGCTTCCGTCCTGATGCTTGTTTTTTTCTTCATGGGATGGCCCATTGCCAAGGTGGCCATTGTGGCTGGAGCGTTGTTGCTGATCACCCGCAGGGTGAAGCCGGAAAAAATTTATCATGAGGTAGATTTTTCGCTGCTGGTCTTGTTCACGGGACTCTTCATTGTCATCGCCGGGATTGAAAAGACTCCGTTCCCGGAGGAAGCCATTGCTCTGGTATCAGGATACGGATTGAATCGGCCGGAAGTGCTCAGCGCGGTGGCGGCCGTTCTTTCCAATCTGGCCAGCAATGTGCCCGCAGTGCTGTTGTTCAAGCCTCTGATTCCGCACCTCGCCGACCCCGATCGGGCGTGGCTGATTCTGGCCATGGCTTCCACTCTTGCGGGCAATCTGACGGTGCTGGGATCGGTTGCAAACTTGATCGTAATCCAAAAGGCGAAGCGGCATGCTTCGATCACATTCCTGGAATACTTCAAGGTCGGAGTGCCGCTGACGCTGGCGACTCTTGCGGTAGGAGTGTTTTTTCTTCGCTAATTCTTGGAGCCTTTGATCTAATACTGAAGCAGAAGGGGGACGGGAAGATGCAAAACTGCGACATTGCAATCATCGGAGGCGGCATTGTGGGCCTGGCTACCGCGCTTGCCCTGAATTCACAATTTCCCCGACACTCGATTGCCATTATCGAAAAAGAAGCCGAAGTCGCCCTGCATCAGACGGGCCGCAACAGCGGGGTGATTCATGCCAGGATCTATTACAAACCGGGTTCTTACAAGGCCAAACTTTGCGTTGAGGGCGGCCGTCTGCTGGTCGAGTTTTGCGAGGAAAATGGCGTTCCCTATGAGCGTTGTGGAAAGCTGATTGTGGCGACCACGGAAGAGGAGGTTCCGCGGCTGCAGACTCTTTATGAGCGCGGGACGGCTAACGGCATTCAGGGACTTGAACTGATCGGACCGGAACGAACCCGCGAAATCGAACCGCACGCCCGTGCGGTTCGGGCTCTTTATTCGCCGAACACGGGGATCACGGATTACAAACTGGTGGCGGAAGCGATGGCCCGAAAAGTCAGAGAGGCAGGAGGGCGGATAATTCTATCATCACGCGTGCTGTCCATACGCAGAACGAATGACGGCTTTAACCTTGAAACGACAGGTTCGTCCGTACGCGCCAGGTTTTTGATCAATTGCGCCGGACTGTTCGCCGATCGCATCGCGCGATTGATGGGACTAAGCCCCGATATCCGGCTCATCCCGTTTCGCGGGGAGTACTATTCTCTGGATCCGGAATGCCGCCTGGTTCGATCCCTGATCTACCCGGTTCCGGATCCCCAATTCCCATTCCTGGGCGTCCACTTTACTCGCCGCATTCAGGGAGGGTTTGAAGCCGGTCCCAACGCAGTGCTGGCTTTTGCAAGGGAAGGGTACAAGCTCGCAGATTTTTCCTTGAGGGATCTGGGTGAAATGTTCGCTTTCAGGGGATTCTGGGCGATGGCATGGCGGCATTGGCGAACGCAGATCTACGAGCTGCATCGCTCCATGAGCCGCGCTGCCTTCCTCCGGTCGCTTCAGAAGCTGGTACCGGAGCTTAAGGACGGCGATCTTGCGCCGGGCGGATCCGGGGTGCGAGCGCAGATTGTGACGGGGGATGGAACGCTGGTCGATGATTTTCTTATTGTCGAAGCGCCCAATGCGGTCAACGTTTTGAATGCGCCCTCGCCGGCGGCAACGGCTTCGATCGCCATCGGAAAGCATATTGCAGGATTGGCGTCCAAGTCCTTCGGCCTCTCGTCCGCCGGATGATGGCGCAGGGGGTTCCTGGAAAACGTGAAAAGCGGCGATAAAAAACTGCACCTGTTCCTGTGGCTGAGTCTGGCGGCCCTGCTGCTATGGTCCGGATGGAAGCCTGCGGATCGGTTTACATGGCTTCTGGAAGTACTCCCCATTTTTATCATCTCGGCTGTACTGCTTGCCATCTACCGCCGCTTTTATTTCAGCAGATTGGTTTGCTGGCTTATGTGGCTGCATGCAATCGTGCTGCTGGTAGGCGGGCACTATACCTATGCGGAGGTGCCCCTCTTTGACTGGATTCGCGACACCTTTCATCTGGCGCGCAACCACTACGATCGGGTCGGCCATTTTATGCAGGGATTCGTGCCTGCGATGATTAGCAGGGAAGTGCTTCTGAGAAGGAATGTGCTTTGCCGCCGCGGGTGGAGCTTTTTTATTGTAGTGAGCATTTGCCTGGCCATAAGCGCAGCCTATGAGCTTATGGAATGGGCAGCGGCCGTTTTGACGGGCACGAGGGCGGATGCCTTTCTCGGCACCCAGGGGGATGTCTGGGACACCCAATGGCATAAGGGGATGGCCCAGGTTGGCGCGATAGCGGCCTTGCTGCTTATAGCCCGGTGGCACGACCGCCCGATGGCGCGGCTGGATCAGGCATCATCGGCAGAAGTCCGCCCTTTTTATCTGAATTGATGGATCTCGAACCGAGAATCGCGAACGATTGAACCGAGATCCACGGGCCCGCAATTGAAATTACGGCTGCCCCATTTCGCAATCACTTTCCGGGCTGTAGAGACCATAACAGAGGCTGCAAAATCCAAAGCCGGCGATAGCTCGGTGCCCCAATCGGTATTCCGGGGTTCTGCTCCGACTATCACGATTTCCGAAGGTGGATGCAGAAGCGTGCTCAGAAGCCCGATCAGGCGCATGTCGCGCAGCATATTGTAGCGCTCTTTCCGCAGGATATCGTTTACATGGAGAACATAAACGGATCCCGGTCTGCCCCCGGCTTCCATGGAATCAAAAGCCAGAACCCGATCGGCGCTCTCAAGCATACGGGTGGCATCCGGAATGGATGTCCCAACCTCCACCGCAAGGCACGGGCGGGGCCGCAATTGCTGGAAACGCCTTACGGCGTGCACGCCCACACCGTCATCGCGAAAAATAAAATCGCCCAAACCGATGACGATCATTCTGGGCCGCCTGTTCCACGAAGCTTGCGATATGTCGTTCATAAAAATCCCGCAATTCTCAAACAGGCCGAGGCGAATCGGCAAAACATTTCAAGGATCAGGGATCCTTCAGTTTATGTTTCTACGCAAATGCCGTTCCCTGGAGTTAGGGAGCAATTTTGCATTCGGCCTCCCCGGTGTGGCTGTAACGGGGTATGCCGGGTGCGACCCCCGGCAATCGTGCCGGCATTCACTGTAAGCGATTGAAAACCACAGCTTAGGGCGAAATTATGGCAGGAACATAGTCCCGCAAGAGGATTGTTTTATAAAAGCGGAAAGCCGGTTTTTACCTCTGAAGAAGTCGGGTTTTGCCGCGGGATAACAGGGCGGAAAAATTCCCCTTTGACGCCAAACCTGGGAAATTTTCCCCGTCGAGCCATAGAACTCCGAGGGAACCCGGAATCTGATCAATCCACGAATCCGCGAACCCGGAAAACGTACTGGATGTACAGGGTGCCTTACTCCCGGATTTTCTCGAGCGTTGCGGCACGTATCTTTCGCATTAAGGCCTCGATTGGGCTGCCGGGCTTCCCGCCGGGGCTGGGAGCACATCCTAATTCTCGGACACGCTAGTGGCAGTTCTTGCAGGGTTGAAGATTGGAAGGGTGGTGGCAGCCCTGATAGCAATAGCTCAAGTTGTTTCTCGTGACAACATCCGATTTATTTTCCAATGGTATCGGGTGGGGGACATGGCATTCGATGCATTCGGGTATATCGGTCTTGTCCGCGTGCGGTACATACCGGTGCGGCGTTGTTGTCTCGCCGCTGGGCGCCTTGAAATTGGCTGTTTTTTCGGCCAGCTTATCAAAGGAACCGTGGCAGGCGAGACACTTTTGCGCCACCGTTTGCTTTTCTGTTTTTGGGGTGTTTTGGGAATCCTCGATCGGAGCGGCTGAAGGCGGCAATCCGATGGTTCCGGCTAGAAAGATAAACGCGAATACAAACAGAACCTGCTTATTTCGTCGAAGCATAATCCGGAACTCCCCATCCTCGGTTTTGGGGTTACGAATCCCCATTTCTCTCGTAATCCAGGCTTGCGAGCTGCTGATAAAACTGATGGCGAGACTTGATGTCGTTTTGCGCCAACTGCAGCAGCCTTTTCGCTTCTTCCGGATTGCTCAGCGTCAGCATCTTGTATCGCGTTTCCGCATAGGCATATTCCTTGACCGGAATGCTCGGAGGTTTGGAATCCAGCGACAATGGGTTTTTGCCCTGTTCCGCTAAACGCGGATCGTACCGGTACAGCAGCCAATGCCCGCTGTTTACAGCGGCTTTCTGTTGCTGCATGCCGCGCGTCATATCAATGCCATGGGCGATGCAATGGCTGTAAGCGATCAGGATGGAGGGACCGTCAAAGGATTCTGCTTCCAGGAACGCGCGAATTGCCTGTGCGTCATTAGCGCCCAGAGCAATGGAGGCGACATAGACGCTGCCGTAATTCATGGCATGAAGCCCCAAATCTTTTTTGGAGGCAGGCTTTCCTCCGGCTGCAAATTTTGCAACCGCGGCGCGCGGCGTCGATTTTGACATCTGGCCTCCCGTATTGGAGTACACCTCGGAATCCAGAACCAAAACGTTCACATTGCGGCCCGAGGCCAAAACATGATCCAGTCCCCCATAGCCGATGTCATACGCCCAGCCGTCCCCGCCCACAATCCATACGCTTTTTTTCACAAAGTAGTCCGCAAGGCTCAAGAGACTCCTGGCATCGGCCGATGGGATCGAGCTCAGTCGGTCTTTCAGGATTTTTGCTCTTTCCCTCTGGTCGTGTATTCCGGCTTCGTCTGTTTGTTTGGCCTCAAGCAGCGCCCGGGCGAGCTCGTCCCCGATTTGAGGCGCGAGCTTTTTCGTCAGTTCCTGCGCCATGCGGGTGTGTTGATCGATCGTCAGCCGGAAACCCAATCCGAATTCCGCGTTGTCTTCAAAAAGCGAATTGCTCCACGCGGGTCCGCGCCCCTCTTTGTTATACGTGTACGGCGTTGTGGGAAGGTTGCCGCCATAAATGGAAGAACAGCCGGTGGCATTGGCGATAAGGGCGCGATCGCCGAATAACTGCGTTAAAAGCTTGATGTAGGGGGTCTCTCCGCACCCGCTGCAGGCTCCCGAAAATTCAAACAGCGGCTGCAGAAGCTGGTTGGTCTTGACGCTGCTGAGGCGCAGCGCCCGGCGGTCATATTCCGGCAGATCAAGGAAGAATTTCCAGTTTTCCCTCTCCTGAATCCGGATAGGACTTTGCGGTACCATATTGATCGCTTTGCGTCTGGGTTCTTTTTTATTCCGTGCCGGACAGACATCCACGCAAACTCCGCATCCTGTGCAATCCTCAGGCGCGATCTGCACGGTATAGCTCATGCCCGGCTTGAAATCGCCGCCTTTTGCTTCCATGTGTTTGAACGTGGGCGGCGCCTTTTCAAGCAGTTTTGAATCATAAACTTTAATACGAATGGTGGCGTGCGGGCACGAGAGCGAGCACTTGCCGCATTGGATGCAGACGTCCGGGTCCCAGGAAGGTATCTCCAGTGCAATATTGCGCTTTTCCCATTGCGCCGTTCCCGTCGGGAAGGTCCCGTCCACCGGGAAGGCGCTTACCGGCAGGCTGTCCCCTTCGCCCGCTATGATGCGCGCAGTGAAAGACTGCACAAACTCAGGCGCTTCAGCCGGGACTGCGGGCGGTTTCTCGATGGAGCTGGTCGGTGCCGCGGGCACCTTGACTTCAAAAAGATTGGCGAGAGTCTGTTCCACCGCTTCATAGTTCTTCTTTACAACTTCCTCTCCCTTGGCGCCGTAGGTTTTCTTGATGGAACGCTTGATGGCTTCAATGGCTTCCTCTCTCGGCAAAACTCCCGAAATGGCGAAGAAGCATGTCTGCATGATGGTGTTGACGCGGGCTCCCATGCCCGTCATTTTTGCGACCTTGTATCCGTCGATTACGTAGAAGCGGATCTTCTTGTCGATGATCTGCTTTTGCACGCTGCGGGGGATTTTATCCCAAACCTCCTCGGGGCCGTACGGGCTGTTCAAAAGAAATGTGGCCCCCGGCAAAGCGTTTTTCAGCATGTCGTATTTCTCAAGGAATACGAATTGATGGCAGGCCACGAAATTGGCCTTGTCGACAAGATAGATGGACTGAATCGGTTTGGCGCCGAAGCGAAGATGCGACACCGTAACCGTTCCCGATTTGCGGGAATCGTAGGAAAAGTATCCTTGCGCATTATTCGGGGTGTCTTCTCCGATAATCTTGATCGAGTTTTTGTTCGCGCCCACCGTTCCGTCCGCACCCAACCCGTAAAACAGGCAGCTGGTTACCTTGCCGCCCAACGAGAAATCCGGATCGTAGTCGATGGAGTTGTTCGTAACATCGTCCCGGATGCCGACACTGAAATAGTTCTTCGGAGTGCTTTTCATCATCTCCTCATAGACCCCATGAATCATGGCAGGGGTGAATTCCTTTGAGGAGAGCCCGTAGCGGCCGCCGATGATTTTGGGGAAATTGTCCAGGTGCAGACGTCCGGCGCCGAATTCTTCCGCAATTGCGGTAACAACATCCTTGTAAAGAGGTTCGCCGTTTGCGCCCGGCTCTTTGGTCCGCTCGAGTACGGCAATGGTGCGTGTTGTCGAAGGGAGAGCCTTGCGGAGTGCTTCCCCGGAGAATGGTCTGTAGAGATGGACCTTGATCAGGCCGACCTTCTCGCCCCGCGAATTGAGATAGGCTGCCGTTTCCTCCGTCGCTTCAGCTCCCGATCCCATCAGCACGATGACGCGCTCCGCATCCGGCGCGCCGGCATAATCAAAGAGGTGGTAGTGGCGGCCGACGATGGCGGCAAATTTGTCCATGGTTTTCTGTACGATTGCCGGCGCCGCCAGGTAGAAGGGGTTGCAGGCTTCTCTCGCCTGGAAAAAGACATCCGGATTCTGGGCGGTGCCCCGAATTACGGGATGATCGGGCGAGAGGCGGCGCAGCCGATGCTCCTGGACAAGCCTGTCGTCGATCATGGCGCGCATATCATCGAGAGTGAGTTGCTCAATCTTCATGACTTCGTGAGAAGTCCGGAACCCGTCGAAAAAGTGTATAAAAGGGACGCGCGCCTCGAGCGTGGCTGCCTGGGCAATCAGTGCAAAATCCATGACTTCCTGGACGGAGTTCGAAACCAGCATCCCCCATCCCGTGGAGCGAACCGCCATTACATCGCTATGATCTCCGTAGATGGAAAGGGCATGCGTTGCCAAAGTTCTGGCCGTTACATGGAACGCCGTCGGCGTCAATTCCCCTGCAATTTTGAACATGTTGGGAATCATGAGCAGGAGACCCTGGGATGCGGTAAACGTGGTTGTCAGCGCTCCGGTTTGAAGCGCGCCGTGCACCGCTCCGGCCGCGCCGCCTTCACTTTGCATTTCCGTGACGGAAGGAACGGCGCCCCAGATGTTTTTGACTCCCTGTGCGGCCCAGGCGTCCGCCCACTCCCCCATCGGGGAAGACGGGGTGATCGGATAGATCGCGATAACCTCGTTCGTATGGTACGCTACGTAAGCCGCCGCCTCGTTGCCGTCAATGGTCACCATCCTTCTGGTCATTGTCCACCCCTCTGCAATGAAATCCACACTACACATTTGCCGCGCCTGAATCCGGGCCGGTCGGGATGCACGTATTCTAGAGCATGGAGCGGCCATGGCCAAAGGCTATTTTTGCCTTCGGCCACGACTTCCCGGAATGCAAGTTTTATGCGGATTTGCCTGTGAATTTTGTGCCGGCGACCAGGCGGCGGCCGGCTTCAAGGGCCTCGCGGTTTTTATTAAGCAGGTCCGGCTTGGTTCCGTTTTCGAGGAATGCGGAGAGAATGGATTCCTGATCAATGGCGCCGGTAACTTCCAGATAGGCTCCAAGCAGGATCATGTTTGCAGCCTTTGGGTTCCCCAGGCTGTTGGCCGCTTCATACGCAGGAACTCGAACAACCAGAACATCCGGGCGTTCCGGAACCGCATTTACCATCGACGAATTCACCAGAATCAGTCCTCCCGGCAAAACATCCTGCGCGAACTTGTCAATGGAGGGCTGATTGAATGCGAGAAGACTGGAGGGGCGGCTGATCCATGGGGATGCAATAGGGTGTTTGGATATGCGGACATGACAATGCGCCGTGCCGCCTCGCATTTCCGGCCCATAGGAAGGAATCCAGGAAACCTGCAAGTTTTCGCGCAGAGCTCCCTGCGCCAATGCCAATCCGGAAAAGAGAACTCCCTGTCCCCCAAATCCGCTCAAAGTCATGGACACTTCGGTAAGCTGGTCGCGGGCCACTGCGCCGAAAGTTGGAGCAGTCCCGGTCGTTTCCACCGCCGCGGACAACGGTTTCCCGGCCGGTCTTATAACGGGCGCTCCGGAGGGGGTCTGAAGCGCCGAGCCGCGATCTTTGAATACCTTCAGCGGGAAAATTGGAATCATGTTCTTTTCCACCCACTTGATGGCATCCGGAGGGGTCGCTTTCCAGCCGCTGGGGCTTGCGGTAAGAATTTCCACCAGAGAGAATCCGCGCCCCTCTACCTGGTTCTGAAGCGCTTTGCGGACCGCCTTCCTGGCGCGCAGGTGGTTTTTGGCATCCGTCAGAGCCTCGCGCTCGATGTAGGTCGGACCGTCGCGCGTAGCCAGCAGTTCGCAAACACGAAGAGGCGCCCCTTCAACTTCGTAACAACGGCCCCTTGGGGAGGTCGTGGTTTTCTGCCCGATCGGTGTGGTCGGCGCCATCTGGCCGCCCGTCATGCCGTAAATGCCATTGTTGATGAAAAAGACCGTAATGTTTTCGCCGCGATTTGCAGCATGCAGTATCTCGTTCCCGCCGATTGCGGCAAGGTCGCCGTCTCCCTGGTAGCAGAAAACAATCGCTTCGGGACGCACACGCTTTACAGCCGTCGCGACGGCAGGCGCTCTTCCATGAGAGGCCGAGATATTCCCTACATCCATGTAGTAGTACATGAATATGGAGCATCCGACCGGGCCGACGAGGATGCTGCGGTCCTGAATACCCAGGTCGTCGATCGCTTCCGCGATAAGTTTATGCAGCACACCATGACCGCAGCCCGGGCAGTAATGGGTTATTTCGGTGTCGCCGCCTTTGCGTTCATACCGATCATAAAAGGTTTTTGATTTGCTATGCTTGATTTCCCACACACTCTTTCTCCAATTTCTTGAGGGCCTGGACGACGTCCTCGGCTGTCGGCATCATGCCGCCGGTGCGTCTGAGAAGCTGTATCGGTGTAATGCCGCCCACGGCGAGGCGGACATCTTCAACCAGCTGGCCGCTGCTGAGTTCCAGAACCAGCACGGAGAAGGCCTTGCTGGCCAATTGACGCAAACGCTTCGAAGGAAACGGATAAAGGCTGATCGGCCGCAACAGTCCGACACGAATGCCGTCGGCGCGTGCCATCTCCAATGCGGCGCGCGCTATTCGACTGCTGATGCCGTATGCAACAATCAGAATGTTGGCGTCTTCGGTGAAAACTTCTTCCAGCAGAACTTCTTTTTCTTCCATTTCCCGATACTTGTTCTCCAGCCGGGTGATCAGGATTTCCTGTACCGAGTGTTCAAGAAAAATCGAGGTAATGAGATTCTTGCGAGTCGCTGCAGTGCCCGCAACCGCCCAGGGCTTTTCCGGCTCCGTCGACTTGGTCTCGGGGATATCGAGAGGCTCCATCATCTGTCCCAGAGCGCCGTCGGCCAGAACGTACACGGGATTCCGGTAACGATCTGCGACCTCAAATGCGTGAATGGTCAGATCGCACATTTCCTGCACGCTATTCGGGGCAAACACCGGTGCCCGGTAATTGCCGTGCCCTCCGCCTTTCGTCAATTGGAGGTAATCGCCCTGTTCCACGCCAAGATTTCCAAGCCCCGGACCCGCCCGCATCACATCAACGATAACGCCGGGAAGTTCGGCCCCCGCAAGGTAGGAAACTCCCTCCTGCATCAGACTTATGCCCGGCCCGGAGGACGCCGTCATGGAGCGGACGCCGGCAGATGCCGCGCCGTAAACCATCTGAATGGCGCCGATTTCACTTTCCGCCGGGATAAAAATGCCTCCAGCCTCCGGAAGCAGCAAAGAGGCCGCTTCCGCAATTTCACTCGCCGGCGTGATCGGATAGCCGAAGTAAGCCTTGCACCCCGCGGCAATGGCTCCCCGTATGACTGCTTCATTCCCTTTGACCAACTGGCGCATGAACCGCCTCCCCCAACATTAAAAAATCC
>CAZLHW010000087.1:0-10909 GCA_964559085.1 uncultured Acidobacteriota bacterium
GGAGTCTGTCTGATAAACAGGCTGATCCGGCCGCCATCGGCCGGCGCCGCTTCCCCTGTCGCCGCAGGAGCGGAGCCGCGTCCCTAAGATGCGGCAGGCTTTGTCGGGAAATCCTGCCGTCCCAACAAGCGCATGCCGAGGGCTTTGAGGGCGATGGAAATTTTTTCAGTTCCGGCCAGCCGTACACGGCTGCGGAAAACATCGAAACGACGCTCGACAATTCTCTCGAGAATGCGTTCGTAGATGCGGATCATGGCCCAGAGAGCGGGCCGGCTGGAAGCTTCAATCATGGGGAGCAGGTTGCGCGCGGCCTTATAGTATTCGCGTGCTCTTTCCGTTTCGAACTGCATCAGCCTGCGGAACCGTTCGTCCACAACCCCATCATGAAGTTCGCCGGGGGTGTAGCTGAATTTTCTGAGATCTTCGGCCGGCAGGTAGATGCGCCCGGTTTCGGCGTCTTCTTTCAAATCCCTCAGAATATTGGTGAGCTGAAAGGCGATGCCGCACTTTTCGGCATACTGTTTGGCCTCCTCGTCTTTGAATCCGAAAATCTGCAGACAGACAAGGCCGACGGCGGATGCAACATTGAAGCAGTATTTATAGAGATCTTCAAAAGTCTCATAGGCTGCAACATCCAGATCCATCTCCGCACCGTCGAGGATCCAGTGAAAGTATTGGGCCGGAATCGAAAAACGATGCACGGTATCGTGGAACGCCGGGAGGATCGGATTCTCCTGCAGCCTGCCGGCGTACGCCGCATCGAGTTTGGCGCGCCAGTCCTTCAGCAGGGCGCGCTTTGTCTCGGGACTGGAGTCCCCGTCGGAAATATCGTCGCAGTAACGCATGAAGGCATAGACCGCGCAGAAGGCGCGCCGTTTCTCCGAAGGGAGCACCACGAAGGAATAGTAAAAATTGCTGCGGCTGCGGGCCACCGTCTCGGCGGTTCTATAGGAAGCGAGCAATTCCGGTCCCATGCACCTCTCCGCGGATTAAGGGGAGGATTCCCCAAAACGGCATCAGGGGATAATGGCGATTTTAAGGTCGCCGTTGCGATTCAGCAATCGTTCCAGGACCGTGCCCAGGGAAGCGAGCCGCTCTTCGCCCGTTATGAGATTCTTTGCCGTAAGCGTCCCCCGGTGAATCGCGTCAAGTGCCTCTCGGATATGCCGCGGGGTGTGATGAAAGTTCGCCTTGATGGTGATCTCCGAGTAATGGATCAGCGTGCTGTCGAGCGGGATATGCGTCCCCGAAGGGCATCCGCCGAAGAGATTGATGGTGCCGCCGCGCCGCACCATGCCCAGGGCCTGCTGCCAGGTTTCCTTCAATCCCACGGCTTCGATCACCACATCCGCGCCCCGCTGGCCTCCCGTCAATTTACGCACCTGTTCCACCACATTGGAATTTGTGGAGTCGATGACATGTTCCGCGCCCATGGCCTTCGCTCGGACGAGCTGCGAGCTGCGGTTGCCCAGCGCCACAACCCGCGCTCCCATGGACTTGAGAACCTGTACAAACATCAATCCTATCGGTCCCATCCCGATGACGACTACGGTATCGCCCTCTTCAATCCCTGTTTTTTCGAGAGCGCGGAGGACGCAGGCCAGAGGCTCCACGAGGGCCGCCTCGTGAAATCCGACGTTGTCGGGCAGAATCAGCAGGTTCTGGCGGACAATGCGTTCGGGAATCTTGATAAACTCGGCATAGGCGCCGTTGATGAATTGAAGGTTTTCGCACAGATTCGCCAGATGGCGTTCGCAGAAGAAGCACTCGTTGCAGGGACCCGAGTTTGCGGCGACAACGCGCATGCCGGGGGAGAAGCTCTCGACGCCCTCTCCCACTTCTTCCACAACGCCTGCGAGCTCATGCCCGAACACGGACGGCGGAACGATCATACGCGCATGAAATCCCTGGCGATACACTTTCAGGTCCGTGCCGCACGTTAAGGCAGCCTTGATGCGTACCAAGACCTCGCCGGGTTCTACACGCGGAATCGGGATCTGCTCGATGCGCACATCCCGCTTCCCATACAGAACGGCCGCGGTCATCTTTTCTCTGGTAACCTTCATTAATTCTCTCATGGCTGTATCACAACCTTTAGCGAATGCTCAGAGGGATGAGACGCCAGGTGAACCCCTTCCGTGAGCAGTTCCAGTCCGAACCGGTGGCTGATAAGTCTGGCCACATTTATTTTTCTTTTGAAAATCATGTCGGCGGCCTTTTCCTGAAGCTCGATCGAAGCGCTGTAGCTGCCGATAAGTTTCTTTTCTTCCACGCAAATGCGCGCTGCATCAACCGGAACTCTCTCTCCGGCCACCGTCTGCGCAAAGAGCAGAACGCGACCGCCTCTCCGGACAATGATCTGCGCCTCTTCAATGGCGCGAGGATTCGCGGCAGCGACAATTGCCAGATCGGCTCCGCGCCCGTCTGTCATTTCGGCCACCGCCTTGGCAACGTCATCCCTGTCCGGATTCAGGGCAATTTCCGCCCCCAGCTCCCGGGAGATCGACAGCCGGCTTTCCATGAAATCCAGGCCGGCGACGCGGGCGCCTGCATAAGCGGCGGCCTGCATCATAAGCAGACCAACCGGGCCTTGTCCATAGATTACGACCACTTCACCGGATTCAAGCTCGGCCGTTTCCAAAGCTTTCAGGCAGGTGTTGAGCGGTTCGAGAAAACTTGCCTCTTCGAAGCTCACATCGTCCGGAATCGGAATGGTCCCCTTCTGAACAATCCAATCCATCACGCGAACATATTCGGCGAAGCCGCCGCCTGCCGGTTCAAACCCCGCAGTGGTGCCCGTGCGCAGATAAAACGGGCATTGCGAAAACAGCTTTTTACGGCAATAAAAGCATTCTTCGCAGGGGATATGGTGATGCGCGGCCACACGATCCCCGACGCGGAAACGCGTCACGCCGGCGCCCGTTGCCGCCACGGTGCCGGCAAATTCGTGTCCGAATATGCGCGGCGGAGGCACCAGGCCGTATTCAATTTTTTTGAGATCCGTGCCGCAGACGCCGCAGGCATGCACGCGGCCGAGGATTTCCCCGTAGGATATTTTCGGGATCGGCACTGTTTCCACAGAGAGCCGGGAGGGTCCGCGATAAACGGCTGCGCGCATCTGTCCGCCGTTTACCGCATACGGGTTGCTGTCGCCGAATTCTTCCGCCTGCTGCTGTTCCTTCATCTTCAACGCCATGGTCATGAGATTATTTTTGTGCGCAAATTGGAAACCCGATCCTGCGCCGAATCCGGCTGCCATTCATATCGGAAATAATCCACGGCTTCGCGCAGCGCTTTTTCCACGGGCGCCGGGTTGTAACCCAGCTCCTTTCTCGCCTTTTCGCTGCTGATATACATTTTGTATCGGGACATGCGAACGCCCTCGAGCGGTATGAAGGGTTCGCGCCGGAGAAGGGTTCCGATCAGGAAATTCTCCACATAGCCGGCGACGAGCGCAAAAATCCACGGGATGCGGACTCGCGGCGTACGCCGGCCGCATATTTCTGCGACCGCCTCCAGTATTTCCTCCAGGCTCCAGTTTTCGCCGCCCAGGATATAGCGTTCCCCGATCCGGCCCTTTGTTTCCGCGAGCAGGTGCCCCCGAGCTACATCTTCCACTCCGACCAGATTCAAGCCGGTCTCAACGTAGGCCGGCATGTGGCCCTTAATCGTTTCGAGTATAATTTTTCCCGTGGGCGTCGGCTTGATGTCTCCGGTGCCTATGGGCGTTGTCGGGTTGACAATCGTTACCGGGAGTCCCGATGCGGCAAATTCCAGCGCGACCTGTTCGGCCATGAACTTCGAGCGCTTATAGTGGCCGATCATGTCGTCGAGCTTTACCGGGGTGTCCTCATTTGCCGGAAGACCGTCTTTCCTGATGCCGATTGCTCCGACGGAACTAGTATAGACGACTTTTTCTACGCCGGCCTCGCAGCATGCGGAAAGAAGATTGCGGGTGCCCCCGACGTTATTGTCATAGATCTCCTGCGGATTTTTTGCCCACAGGCGGTAATCGGCTGCAACGTGATAGCAGAAGCGGCATCCCTGGACGCAGCGGAGAAGGGAATTGGGGTCTTTGAGGTCCCCGATGACAATTTCGCATCCGAGTGCTTCAATGTTTGACTTGCGGCTGGAGTTGCGCGCCAGGATTCGCACCCTGTCGCCCCGCTGCAGCAATTGGCGGACGACATGGCTTCCGATAAAGCCGGTCGCTCCCGTCACAAATGTAAACTCTTCAGCCATAAACCCTATCAATTCCGCAGGAGCCGATTCCCAAATCCTGCAGATCCGCCGCGGTAATTCTGCCAGACCCTAAATGCGCATCAAATAATAAACAGTCAACTATAGCCCAAGTGTCCCGTATTTCCAATATTCGACGGAATTTCCTCTATTTTTTGCTCGTGATGGCCGCCTTCGGATTCTGGACGGCTTTGACCAGCTCCGGGGGAAGGGAAAACTGGACATTTTCTGCAATGCCGCCTGTTGTCTCAATGTCCGGATAGCCAAGCCCGTTGAGATAGTTCACCACTCGATCAACCAGTCCGTCCGGTGCTGAGGCTCCGGCAGTCAGACCGATGACGTTCACATTTTCGAGCCACGCGAGGTCTATGTCTTCTATGTCATCTATAAGATAAGCGGGCACTCCGGCGCCCCGGGCAACTTCAACGAGGCGGCAGGAATTGGAGCTGTTTTTAGAACCCACGACGAGGATGGCGTCGGCTGTGTTGGCCAGCTCCAGAACGGCGCTCTGCCGATTTTGCGTGGCATAGCAGATGTCTTCAGATGCGGGCGCTTTTATAAGGGGGAATCGCCTGCGCAGTTTTTCCACGATGTGCCGGGTGTCGTTCAGGCTGAGAGTGGTTTGCGTGAGATACACCATTTTGGTCGGATCCGGTACCTGTATGGCATCCACGTCCTCTTCCGGATCCAGGACCATGATGGATTCCGGAGCCTCCCCAAGCGTCCCGATGACTTCATCATGTTCGGAGTGGCCGATCAGAATGATCGTATAGCCGAGACGGGCATACCGGACGGCTTCCCGGTGAACCTTGGTCACCAGAGGACAGGTTGCGTCGATCACTTTGAGACGGCGTGCTTCTGCGGAGGCAACGATGTCGGGACTCACGCCGTGAGCGCTGAAAATTACGCGGCTGCCGGGAGGTACCTCGTTCAGTTCGTTGACAAAGAGGATACCCTTTGCGCGCAGCTCGTTCACAACAAACTTGTTGTGAACGATTTCGCGCCGCACATAGATGGGTTGCCCGTACGCTTTCAGCGCCAGATTGACGATATCGATGGCCCTCACCACGCCCGCACAGAACCCGCGAGGGAATGCCAAGACGACCTTCCTATTTGCCACGTGCCCGTCCTCTCTCCAAAAGTCAGCCCCAATTATACGCGCGTCGGAATCGCTACCGGAATCGGAATCGCCATCGGCTGCGGTCCCGTCGATAACCGATTTTGAAAAAATTCTCCACGTTGACGGAAAGAGAGGTGTTTGATATCATCCTACTCCGATCCGTGGCGCTATCGTCTAGGGGCTAGGACGGGTGGTTCTCAGCCATCAAACCAGGGTTCGATTCCCTGTAGCGCTACCAACTCCCAATGCCATTCATTTCAATCGTTTACCGCTGTCAATCTCGAAGGGGATTTCGAAGCCTGTTTGGCGGTGTAGTGATAAGTGAAGGGGAATTCAAAGCCTGTCTATTGCTTCTTTCTTGCTCCATTCGCTTAAATTCAAATATCTCTGAACCATCCGAATATTAGCCCATCTTCCAAGCTCTTGAATTGTCCGAAGGCTTGCCTCGGTTTCATCCAGCCTGCCTCCGGTATTGCCAAGAAGGGGAATTTTGGGAACGCGGCCACCTCGGCCGCGTAAAAGCCGGCGGGACGCAGGCGCTCCCGGCATTCCAATTTCAGTATAGCGGAGTGGGACAAACCGGCGTATATCAGCCTGGAATCCGCTATAAAGCACTGCTCCCATCCTGCCGATAGGAATCGCGTAACTAAATGTTTAGGTGTAGTTGGTTGAATAACGCATGTTGGCAGTTCATTCCTGCAGTATAGTGCGCTTCAAGGAAATTCCCTTCAGATGTTTCTTCCTGGCGCCTCAACCAAGTCATTCGCCGGTTTTAAGGAGAGTGGATTGAGGTGAACGTTTGCCGCAACGCCGGGTTTTTGCAGAGGCGGCACGTGCAGATGCAGTTGGAAAATTAAACACAATCAGAAAGAAGCGTGTCCGCAAATCCGCTGTGGTCCTATGCCGGATTTGTGGTCTGCGCCGCGTAAGTTGGAAATCACTGATGGCATGAGAAGGAGATTCGATGACTCGACGTGTAATGAACATCCTGATGCTTTTTTTGTGCTTCTGTGCGGTACCGGTTTCAATACATGCACAGGAATTTATGCTTTTCGACCGCAAAGTCCAGATACATGGTTTTGTGTCGCAGGGCTTTGCCTATACAGACAATAATAACTGGCTGACGATGAAGACCAGCGACGGCAGCGCTGCTTTCACTGATTTCGGCGTGAATATTTCCGTCCCAATCACTGAAAGGCTCCGTATCGGCGCCCAGATGTACAGCCGAAACATCGGCAATCTGGGCGACTGGCACCCGACTTTGGATTGGGCGTATGCCGATTATAGATTTGCTTCCTGGTTTGGAGTGCGTGGCGGGAAAGTAAAGACTGTATTTGGCCTTTACAACGATACCCAGGACTTGGACTTTATCCATACCTTTGCACTGCTTCCGCAAAGCATTTACCCGACCGATATGCGCGAATCCACCATAGCCCATATGGGCGGTGATTTTTACGGCGATGTCGACCTTGGCAAGGGCTTGGGCAAGTTGTCCTATACCGCATTTGCCGGTATCCGCGAGGACAGCCAGCAAGGCGGCTACCCTTACCTTCTTCGCCCGGTGGGCATCCGCTATCACAGCTATGGCGGCATCCAGTATGGCGGTGACTTGCGCTGGCAGACTCCGCTGGAGGGATTGACCGTGGGCATGTCACGCATGAATGAACGAATCGACGGCGACGGATCCTGGACTATCGAAGGTTTCGGGTCCTTTCCGACACATGAAGAATCAATCGATGATTGGATGAACCAATACTATGGTCGATTTGCCAAAGGCAAATTCACCTTTGATGCGGAGTACCGCAGATACTACCGCAACCAGGCAATCTTCAGCGGCATGGCCACCGTAACCACCGATGTTCGCGGCTGGTACATAGCCGGTTCTTACCAGGTCCTTGATTGGCTGCGTCTGGGTTCCTATTTCTCCCGGTACGCGCTCTTCAGTCCGAATGCCAACACGGGGCCCACCGACGAGCACATCAACGACGCGGTTGTTACGGCGCGCGTTGACGTGAACCGGTTCGGCAACGTCAAGCTGGAAGGCCATTTTATGGATGGATACGGCGCTCCCGGACTTTATCCGAGCGGTTTTTACACATCCGATAATCCGCAGGGGTTCCAAAACAAGACCAACGGTTTGGTCGCCCGAGTCGGTTTCAACTTCTAGTCCCCGGCGAACAGAGGAAAGGAGAATCACGATGAAACATCTTCGATTTTGCTTCATTGCATCAATACTCGTCGGCGGTGTGCTGACGAATGCGTGGGCCGGGGTGAAAATCATAGCAAATTCGAGCGTGACGGCCAGTTCCATATCGCCCGAAGATCTCAAAAGCGTTTTTCTTCTGGAAAAGAATTCGGTGGGCGGTTCCCATGTAGAGCCGGTTCTTGCAAAGGGCGGCGCCGCCCACTCGGCCTTCCTGGGCCAGTACCTGAGCAAAACGGATGCGGCCCTGCAGACCTACTATCGAAGTCTTGTATTTACCGGAAAAGCGTCCATGCCCAAGGTGCTCGGTTCCGATGCCGAAATTGCCGCCTATGTTGCCAAAACGAAAGGCGCGATCGGCTATGTGAGCGATGGCGCCAGCGTCGATGGCGTCAAGACGCTTGATGTGAAGTAAATTCTGTATGGCGCCCAGGGGCCTTCGTGTCGAAAGCCTGCCGCTTCCGCACGAAGGCCCTAATCCCGGGATCCCAAGGCTTTGGGATCCCGGTTTTTATGCATCCTGCTGCGTTCCTGAGCGGGCGCGGAAATTACGCGGCGGCATGCTCCGGCTGCCGCTTTTCCGCCGCGCGATCTCGCCTCGTCTGTTTCAAATCCTGCGCGAACTTATACAGACCGACCGCGGGCGTTCCGCAAACTCCGTTGTCTCTATCATGTCTCTGTAGGCCTGCCTGAAAGGCCAATCGCGAGAGCCACCTTAACAGCCCGGAGATACGGGCAACAGCAGATCAAAGTCTGGCAGGGGCGGCGCAGATTCAAACGCATTTTCTTACACCCGTTTCATCATGCTCGGGCTTGATCCACTGCAGGCTATTATCCCGATGCCGGATGCGTCTCATTGCATTCCCTGCCGTGATCTTGCTGCCGCACAGCGGCGGGTACTTGAGGCTGAAGGCGTGAAAATGGAACCGGGCCTGCAGAATTGCTGCAGGCCCGGCTTTGTATCAGAAAAGGGCGTCGGATTCGCAATTGAAGGAATCGCTGTATGAAGCCTCTAAGTGGGTCTTTGCCGTTTGAAAGGTCGGAGCTTTAAGGTGTGGGGCCTGTTTTCGAACCGCTGCGCTTCGCTTCATGGCTCCCAGGTTCTCCTCCCTTTTGATCTTGAAGCTTTGCACCATGCTTTGCATTTCTCCGGCCTGACCCGTGAGTTCTTCCGCCGCGCTTGCGGACTGCTGCGCGGTGGCGGCGACTTCCTGCGTAAGACTGTTCATCTGCGTGACGGTATTGCTGATCACGCTCAGGCTCGCGTTTTGCTGATCGGAGGCTGCCGCAATTTCCTCAATCACCGTACTTACCTTATTGACCTGTTCGTTAATGACTTCGAGGTTGGCAAGGACTTCCCCGTTGAGGATCACGCCGTTCTCACTGTTTTTAACGGACTCTTCGATGAGGGCGCTCGTTCCGGCCGCCGCATCCGCGCTCCGCAATGCCAGGTTACGGACTTCCTCTGCAACCACGGCAAACCCCTTGCCGGCGTCGCCTGCTCGGGCCGCTTCCACGGCCGCATTCAGAGCCAACAGATTTGTCTGGAATGCAATTTCGTTGATTGTCTTCACAATTTTGGCCGACTGATCGGCGGACTCTTTGATCTTTTGAATTGCCTCGGAGAGCCGCCGCATGTTGTCTGCACCGATGGATGCATCCTTTCGCGCCTGCTCCACCATGGAGCGGCTTTGGGCGGCGTTCGCCGCATTCTGACGGGCCATCGCGGCGGTTTCCTGAATGCTGCTGGAAAGCTCTTCCAGGGAGGCTGCCTGCGCGGACGAAGCCTTGGCCAGGTTCTGGCTTTCACGGCTGATCTGATCGGAGGCGGCCGCAACCTGCTCGGATCCAGCCGCGACCTGCTGAATGCTGGCTTCCAGATTCGAAAGCGCTTGGTTGAGGCCTTCCTTGATGACGGCGAAATCGCCCTGGTAATTTCCCGTCATGCGGGTCGTCAGATCGCGCTTCGCCATCTTTTGAAGCACGGAAGCCGCCTCGTTGATTGGAGCCACAACCGCATACACGGTTTTGTTGAAGCCGTTGAAGATAACCGCATAGGCCCGCAGAAGCAGGCTCTCTTCGACTCGCACTGCGAGCCGGCCTTCCTGGGCTGCCTTTGTCAGCCGCGCCGTTTCTGTTGTCATGTGTTCCAGCGTATTCGCGACCTTCTGGAAATTCTTGGTCAATAGATCCTGGTCGGAACGCACTTCCATGCGAACGTGGATGTTGCCGCGGCTCAAGTGGTCCGCCGCATCCGCCACGCCCTTGATGTAAGCAATAAGGGTGCGGAAGGCTTCGGCAAGCATTCCCACCTCGTCTCCCGACCGATGTTCCACTGTCTGATCCACATCTCCGGTTGAGATGCGGTTGGCGACATCCGTAATCATTCCAAGCGGCCGCACAATGCGAATAGTCAGGCCGATCAGAAGTCCGGATGTGAGGAGAACCCATATCAGGGCTGCAATGCTGGCCTTGATCTGATGGTTGGATGTGCTGGCCACTGAGGCGAGATCGGAGCTCAAATGATCCGACAGAGTGAGCGTCAGGGTCTTCAGCTTGGCCTTAAGAGCCTCCGCCTGTTTCCCGAGATCCACGGCTTTGGATGCCTGGTCCATCTCGCCGTTCGTCATGGATGCATAAACCGGAAGCGCGGATTGAGAGTAACTGCGGAGCTCTTCCAGGCATTCTTTGACGAGGGCTGCAAGCTCCGGGTCCAGTCCGCCTGTTTGCGTAATGGCTTCGAGAGCACTTTCCGCTTCGCCTCCTTTCTCCCTGCCGGCCTGCAATCCTTTCTGGTCGCCAATGATGACCGCATCGCCGAATGCTTTGACTTGCTGTTCAAACGCGGTCAGAGCTGCCTGGCTTTGTTGAGCGGCCGGAAAGAGTGAGGATTTCATCATGGACAGTTTTTTTTCGGACCTTGCTCCCTGAAATATGACAAAGGACATGGCGATAGTGTATCCAAGAACAATTGCTGCCACGCAGACACAGATCTTGCGTGCGATTCCAAGAGACTTCCACATTGTGAGCCTTCCTCCACAATCCGCCGGTCCGGGAAAGCAAACCTTCGTCTGCGCTTGCCCGATGCCGGCAGAATAAACCGATGGATCGTGTTGACCTGGGGCTTGCACTGAATTTTTCTTGCGGATGCTCTGTGCGAAGACTAGCCGGAACAGAAAACCGAAACGCCATTTACAGGAACGAGCCGTTCAAACATGCCTTCATCAGTGCAAATAAGGAGACTACCATCCTTTATTCCATTTAAATGTCGGGTCCTAATATATACGTAGAACCCGCAAGCATGTTTTTCGGCATATTTTTCGCAAACTATAGCCCTTTTATGGCCG
>CAZLHW010000088.1:0-10904 GCA_964559085.1 uncultured Acidobacteriota bacterium
AGCTGTTTATTATCAGAACCTCCCAGATGCCGACGAACACATACCAGATGGAAAACTTCTGCCGCTTTTCCATGATGCTCCTTCTCCTTAAGCTCGAGTTTCGGTGACAGGGGCCGTAAGTTCGACATTATAGTACCTGAGTGGACCGGTTTGTGTGAAAAGCTGAGATCCCTATTTCAAAGACCCCCATAGATGGAAGGTCTCATCCGCGCAATCTCCGGGAAGTGTGGATACCAATTCGGTCATGCCGGGATCCAGCTGAAAGCGCAAAGCAGAACAGTCCTGGCTGCGTACATGGCGGAATCGACCATGGGGACATTGTGCCGATTGCCGGAGCTGTGAGCACCGAATGTGCAAGGCAGTGCAGCCCAGGCAGAAGGATGCGGAGCATCCGAAGGCCTGGGTTTTCGCACATCAAGGCATAAGCCCTGCAAGGGCGGCGCAGTCTGCATCGCCCCTTTCGCGGCTTGCATCCATGTAACTTTGACCCAGGGCGTGCGCCCTGGGCTTCTATGCCGCGCGCTTTCAGCGCTTGCATCAAAGCTGTCGACAGCATCCGGAGCGAATCAACATGGCGCATCGCAAGCGCCGCAGGCGCGGGGCAATTTAGCCCAGGCAGAAGGATGCGAAGCATCCAAAGGCCTGGGTTTTCGCACATCAAGACATAAGCCCTGCAAGGGCGGCGCAGTCTGCATCGCCCCTTTCGCGGCTTGCATCCATGTAACTTTGACCCAGGGCGTGCGCCCTGGGCTTCTCTGCCGCGCGCTTTCCGCGCGGGCCCGCGCCTTTCTTTTGGACTCCGTCAAATCTCCGGGCCGCGCCCGGAGCTATCTATCGAGCGGCCTTCCAGTCCGCAGGCATCTGTATAAACTCCAGACCTGGAACGCCGGCGCCGGATGCTACGCGCCGCCGCCCAGCGCCTTGAAGAGCGTTACGAGGTTGCTCAGGCGGGCAAGGCGAAGGTTGACCAGTTGCTGCTGTGCGGCATAAAGCGATCGTTGGGCGACAAGCACGCTCAGGTAACTGTCGAGGCCTGCCTTGTAGCGTGCCTCGGCCAGACGGTGAATTTCCGCAAGCGTGTTGACCAGCGACTGCGCGGCATCCTGCTGCGCCGCCAGTGTTGTCCGCTGGTTCAAGGCATCGCTGACTTCGCGGAACGCGGCCTGTATGGCTTTCTCATAGTCCGCAACGGCAAGATCGCGGTTCAGCTGCGCGACTTCGTATTTTGCCTGGCGCGATCCCGAGTCAAAAATCGGAATCGAAATCTGCGGCGCAAAATTCCACGTTCCCGCCGCGGGCTTGAAGAGGCTTCCCAGTTCGCCGCTGGTGATGCCGCCGGCAATCGTCAGCGCGATGCGCGGGAAGAAGGCGGCGCGCGCGGCTTCGATATTGGCCTGCGCCGCCATCAGCTGATGCTCCGCCGCAATAATGTCAGGCCGGCGAAGCAACACATCGGAGGACAGTCCGGCCGATATTTCTTTCAGTTTTCCCGCCGCATCCAGGTCCGCTTTGAGCAGATCGGCGGCGACCGGCGCGCCTACGATAAGGGTGAGAGCATTCTCATCGACGGCGATCTGCCCGGAATACCGGGCAATATCCACACGTGCCGCGTCCACCTGGCTCTGCGCCTGGCGCACATCGAGATCATTGCCGATCCCGAGGTCCCGGGTCTTCGCGATCAGGTCGTAAGCCGCCTGCTGTACGGCAAGCGTGGATTCGGCCAGAGCGAGATTTTCCCGGTCGGCGGCCAGCGCCAGATAGCTGTACGCGACGGCGGCCACCAGAGAGATTTGTGCTGCAGACCGTGCATGGAGTGTTGCCAGAAATTGCTCCAGGGCGCTGCTCTTCAAGCTGCGGATACGGCCGAAAAAGTCCAGTTCCCAGGAGGCGGTTCCCAGCCCGACCTGGTAAACCGTTACCGTTTTGGAGTGCCCGTTTCCGGAAAGGTTTTCGGGCATGCGATAGGCATCGACATTGGCTGAAGCGCTGAGGGTCGGATTCAATTCGGCGCTTTGAATGCGATACAGCGCCCGCACTTTGTCGATGTTGAGGGCCGCCATGCGCAGGTCGCGGTTGTTGGCCAGCGCCAGTTCGATCACGGATTGGAGCCGCGGATCGGCAAAGAATTCGCGCCAGTTTACGTCGGCAACCTGGGGTGCATCGGCGGAACCCTGTTGGCCGGCCGCGCTCTCCGGCCATTGTGCCGGCACCGGCATTTCCGGTCGGACGTATTTGGACGGACGCGGACACCCCCATAGAAATGCCGTAAGCCCGATCAGAATCCAGATAAGAAATCTACGCGTCATGGTTCGCCCCCTCCGGCAACAGTCCTGCATCCGAATCGGGAGTGTCAGGCCGCCTGGTGTATTTGCTGCCGAACAGCCTGGTTACGGCAACGAAGAACAAGGGAATAAAGAAAATGGCCAGGAATGTCGCTGTGACCATTCCTCCCAGAACGCTGGTGCCAATGGCCTTTTGGGCTCCGGCTCCGGCGCCCGAAGCAATTGCCAGGGGCAGCACGCCGAAACCGAAGGCGAGAGACGTCATCACGATGGGACGAAGCCGGAGCCTGGCTGCATCCAGACTGGCCTCGAGCAATCCCATCCCCTGTTCCATGTGAAATTTTGCAAACTGCACTATCAGGATTGCGTTTTTCGTCGTCAATCCCAGAACAGTCAGCAACCCTATCTGGAAATAAACATCGTTCGGGAGCCCGCGCGAGGTGGACGCCAGCACCCCGCCGACCACACCGAGCGGCAGGGCAAGAAGAATCGAGATGGGAATGGTCCAGCTTTCATAGAGAGCGGCAAGGACAAGGAAAATCGCAAGAACTGAAAACGCATATAAAGGCCCCGTCTGCTTGGACGCCATCTGTTCCTGGTAGGAAAGGCCCGTCCATTCATGGCCGAAACCTTTTGGGAGTTTTGCGGTGAGTTCCTCCATTGCCTTCATGGCTTCACCGGAGCTGCGGCCCGGCGCCGGTTCGCCCTGGAAATTCAGCGCGGGGAAAC
Organism: uncultured Acidobacteriota bacterium; assembly: GCA_964559085.1. Lineage (GTDB taxonomy): Bacteria > Acidobacteriota > UBA6911 > UBA6911 > UBA6911 > UBA6911. The sequence goes on from CAZLHW010000088.1 coordinate 3,012, forward strand.
CGTTGAAGCGCTCGAGCTGGGGAGAATCGTAAAACCAGTGGCCGGAGGCAAGCGCGGATACCGGCACCATTTTGCCGGTGTTGTTGCGGACATAAAAATGATTCAGATGATCCGGAAGCATGCGATAGGGAATGTCTGCCTGCACATAAACGCGCTTGACGCGTCCGCCCTGGATGAAATCGTTCGCATAGGCGCTGCCGAATGCGGCGGCGATGGCATTTTGAATGCTGGGTACCGGCACGCCGAGAGCGCCGGCTTTTTCCCAGTCGATATCGATCTTGTATTGAGGTGTATCCGCCATCCCGTTCGGCCGCACCCGCGTCAGCCTGGGATCCCGCGCGGCCGCCATCATCAGCTGTGTCCTTGCCTCCATCAGCTTCTCATGGCCAAGGCCGCCGCGATCCTGCAGCATGTAATCAAATCCTTTGGCCATGCCCAGCTCGATGACGGCGGGAGGAATGACGGGATAGATCTTTGCATCCCGAATCTTTGAGAAGACAGGCATGGCCCGTTTGACAATGGCATCCGCTTTAAGCTCCGGTGCGTCGCGCAGATCCCAGTCTTTGAGCCGGACATAAACCATTCCCTGGTCTTGTCCCCTTCCCGCCGAATTCATGCCGGCAACGGTCAGGCATTCCTTTACCGCATCTTTTTCTTTTGTCAGGAAATGGTCCCGCACCTGTTTCAGAACGCCGAGCGTCTTTTCCTGCGTTGTGCCCGGAGGCATTTGCACCAGCGTCAGCAGAACCCCCTGGTCTTCCTCAGGGAGAAAACTGGTGGGCATTTTCAGGAAAAAGAATCCCATCAGGACCACGATCAAAACGAAGACGGCAAAATACGGAATTTTGAAATTGAGGACGTGTCCCACGGAAGATCTGTAGTTGTCCCGCAGGCGGTTAAAGCGGTGATCAAACCAGAGGAAGAACGGTCTTAAAAGACGAAAGCCCGTTTCCGCAGCTTCATGCCCCTTGCCGACCGGCTTGAGAAGGTTGGCGCAAAGCACCGGCGTTAAAATCAGGGCGACCAGCACGGATAAAAGCATGGAGGCGATGATGGTGACGGAGAACTGGCGGTAGATGATGCCGGTGGACCCGCCGAAAAACATCATCGGGAAGAAGACGGCGGCCAGCACCAGCCCGATGCCTATCAGCGCACTGGTGATCTCGTCCATGGACTTGCGTGTTGCTTCCAGCGGACTCAGCCCCTCTTCGGACATGACGCGCTCGACATTTTCGACCACGACGATGGCGTCATCGACGAGCAACCCTATTGCAAGGACCATGGCAAACATGGTCAGCATGTTTATGGAATAACCGAAGACGGCAAGAACTCCGAACGTTCCAAGGATGACGACCGGCACGGCAATGGTGGGGATGAGGGTGGCACGCATGTTTCCCAGGAAAAGAAACATGACGAGGAAGACAAGGAGGATGGCTTCGAACAGGGTGTACACCATTTCCCTGATGGCGACGCGGATGAAGGGGGTTGTGTCGTTCGGGTAGACAACTTTCATGCCGGGAGGGAAGTAGCGCGAAAGCTCCTCCATCTTTGCCTTCACGTTTTCTGCCGTCTCGAGCGCATTCGCTCCGGCCATCTGCCGGATCGGGAGTGCGGCTGCGGGATGCCCGTCGTTGTAGGCAAGCTTGAAGTTGTAATACTCGGTGCCCAGCTCCGTACGGGCAACGTCCCGCACGCGCACAATCGATCCGTCGGGATTATTGCGCAGCGGGATTGCGCCGAATTCTTCAGGCGTTTTTAAAAGATTCTGCACAATGATGGATGCATTCAGCTGCTGCCCGGGAACCGCCGGCGTCCCGCCGAATTGGCCTGCGGATACCTCTACGTTGTGCGCCCGAATGGCGGCGACGACGTCGCCGGGCGTCATGCCGAAGTTCGTCAACTTGTGAGGATCCAGCCAGATGCGCATGGCGTATTGGGAAGCAAAGGATTCGACTTCGCCCACACCGGGTACGCGGGCAAGCGATGTCTGAACCTGTGAGACGGCGTAGTCCATCAGGTCGTTTACATCCAGGCTGCCGTCCTCGCATGTGAGCGCCACGATCATCAGAAAGTTGCGCGTGGATTTGGCGACAGACAATCCCTGCCGCTGCACGGTTTCAGGAAGCATGGGCATGGCCAGCTGAAGCTTGTTCTGTACTTTGGCCCATGCCAGATCAGGATCGGTGCCGGGAGAAAAGGTCAGCTCGATCTGGGCCATCCCCGTCGAATCGCTTTTGGAGGACATATAGAGCAGCCGGTCCAGGCCCGTCATTTTCTGCTCTATGATCTGGACCACGGTGTCTTCCACAGTCTTTGCGGAGGCGCCGGGGTACATGCCGCGAATCGCAATGGATGGCGGCGCAATAGGAGGGTACTGCGAAATCGGCAGATTGTAGATTGCGAGACCGCCGGCCAGCATCATGCCGATGGCGATCACCCAGGCAAATACGGGACGATCAAGAAAGAATCTTGCCATGGCTCTTCTCCTACCGGGATTTCGCTGAGGATGGATGCTGCGGAGCGGGAGGCTCAAATGCGATTGTCTTGACCGTGTCTCCCGCGCGAACGCTCTGATTTCCCTCGACGATCAACTGGTCTCCGGGGGCCAGTCCTTTGGTTACAAGCCACTTGTCTCCGATCGCGCGATCCAGCGCAAGCGGCCGCTGCTCTACTTTTCCCGCGCTATTCACGAGGAGCGCAATGGGATTGCCTTTGGGATCGCGAGCCACAGCCTGCTGCGGGATGAGAACCGCTTGTTCGTTGACGCCTTCTTCCACAACGGCACGCACAAACATTCCCGGGAGGAGCACCTGCTTCGGATTCGGAAATACAAGCCGGAGTGTCATAGAACCCGTGGTCGGATCGACGGTGACATCGCGGAACTGCAGCGTGCCCGTGGCCGGGTAAGGGGTGCCGTCTTCCAGCAGAAGCCGGACTTTCCTCCGGCCGGAGCCGGACTGCTTGAGCTTACCGCCTTCAAGGCTGCGTCTGAGGCGCAACAGGTCGGCGCTGGCCTGGGTTACATCGACATAGATCGGATCCAGCTGCTGAATCACTGCAAGAGGTGTGGCCTGGTAGGCTGTTACCATGGCGCCGACCGTAATATTGGATTTGCCGATGCGGCCTGAAATGGGCGCCTTGATCGGAGTGTAGGACAGGTCAATAGAGGCTTTCCGCATATTCGCACGGTTTACCTCAACCGCCGTCTTCCTGACGGACAGGTTGGCTTCAGCCTGATCCAGGGCTGCTTTGGCGTCGTCGTAATCCTGCTGTCCTACGGCATGGATAGCGACGAGACCCTTGAGGCGCTCGGCACGGGATCGCAGAGCCGGAAGGTTGGCTTCTGCCAGCGCTATTTCCGACTGCGAGAGGGCGAGCGCCGCTTTGGCCTGATCGTAGGTTGCCTGGTATGGAGCCGGATCAATCTGATAGAGAATCTGGCCTTCGCGAACATGCGTCCCTTCCTCGAACAGGCGCTTCTGCAGAAGCCCGCTGACCTGAGGGCGAATTTCGGCGACAAGGTAGGAGTTGATTCTGCCGGGCAATTCCGTCGTGAGCACGACGCGCTCCGCCTTGACCGTCAGGACAGCTACCTCGGCAGGCCCGGCCTGCGGAGGCGCCTGCTGAGTCTTGCAGCCTGTTAAAAGCATGCCGGCCAGAATGCAGGCTGCTGCGGTAATGGACGGGAACCAGTGTTTGTGCGGCATATGAGTACACTCCTCAAAGAGACAAACCAATCAATGCGTCAAAAGGTATTAGGATAGCAACCTTCGTGCCAGATCCGAAGCGGTCTCGCATATATCTCGATGCGCGGAATCTGCAGAACGGCCGCGGGTCCAATGCTTCAAGCGAATGCGATTCCGCTGAAGCAGCCTGCAGACTTGCGCCGAGATATGTCACCTGGCAATGTCATCTGCCAATTACAATGGGGGTCGGACCGAAACAACTGCCATGATTACAGAGAAAGCGCGTTATCGTCTTTTGGACATGGACCGGCTTATGGAATTGCCGGGCATTGACGATATTTGTTCATTCCGCATTCAGTATGCAGAACGGATCCGGATAGCTATAGCAAACAGGATTTTGAGCCGCGAGAAGCGATGGACTGAAAGCATCGCGGTGGGAAGCCGGTCCTTTGTAGAGAAGGTTGTGGAATCTCTTCAATACAGACGCCGCCGGTTTGCTATAGAGGAAAATGGCGATGGCTCCTGTTCCATATGGGAACCCTTCGCTCCCTACTCTGCAGAATCATTCTCTCGAACTGCCCGCAGCCGAGAGAGTCCTTAAACGCCAAAAAGGGGGCCCAAAATCGAATGTAAGCCCCCTTTTTACGGGTAGTTTGTTAGTTAAATAATTGAAAAAAAGAAATATGTTTTGGTCCGACCCCGGGTTTCTCGGGTTAGAAGCCGGGGATTAGGGAAAATTCCCAGCCCCAGCGCTTCTGAGGGCGATCGTTGGCATGCACATAGCTGAGCTGCCCGATGAAGTATCCCAGCACGTTGAAACGCAAAGTGGCGCCGTAGCTCGAAACCGGCCTCCGGGGAATGCCCAGAGCGCGGCTCAGATCTTTGGATCTCCACGCAAGACCGGCGTCATAGAAAAAGGCGGTTTCAACTGGAGGCACACTGCGGCTTGGAATCACTCCCATGAAGCCGAGGAGCGGCAGGCGCAATTCCGCATTGCCTACCAGAAGGCGGCTTCCGAAAAGGCGATCGAATGTCGGGCAGGAAATCGACTGGTCCGAAGTGATTGTGCATTCGCTCGGGGTGAAGGATCCCGGCTCATATCCGCGAACCAGCGAAGGGTAGCCAAGCGAGAGCTCGGTCAGTCGCTGATCTTCCGAATCCTTCCCGTATCGGCCGTAGTGCAGAACGCGTCCGGCGAGGCTGAGAGGGCCCGCCAGCTTCACGTATTTCCTGTAATCGGCCAGCAGGGTCGCATAGTTCAGGGTGCCGGCCGCCATACCCGCCTCGAAGCGATACCGCTGTCCCAGAAAGGGACTCGTGCCTCCGAAAATAGAGGTGTCATAGACAAGGGCTGCATTCACAGTCCCCAGATTGAGCGAATCGGGCACCGGCGGGCTGAATTTCTGTCCGCCCAGGAAATCGCCCGTTTCCGCTGAATAGACTTCTATCCGGGATTCTGCATCGAAAGAAATGTTCTGGAATCCGCCGGAAAACTCCAGGCGCTGCGCGCGGCTCAACGGACGGGCCAGTGTAAAAGCGGCCTGGCGGGAGATTTCCCAATATCGAATTGTCTCATCAACAATAACCGGCTGCCCTTCAATCAGAGCCAGGCTGCGTCCGTAGCCGCCTGTCAGATAGGGAATCTGGCCGCCGACGAATCCCCAGTTCCATCTTGATTTCTGATTCTCATAGGCTCCAATTCCCGAGAGGCTGTTCAGAAACTTGCCGCCGTCCGAGGTGGTCGAGGTCTGAAATGCCGTCATCAGGTTGTGTTGGCCGAGCAGATCGCTCCAGTAAAGGGCTGTACCGCCCCCAATCATAGTTCCAAAATTGCTCAGCCCGACGCCGACGGACGGGGGCGCAATGTAGTCGAGAGCCAATTTGGGACGATATTTGTCTTTCTGGAATTGCTGCGATCCGGCCAGGCCCTCCTGCGGCGTTTTGAGCAGCGGCCGCACCAGATCCAGTTTTCTCTGATAGGGCGGCAATAAGCCTGCATTCAATGCTTCGATCGATGGGTTGACGGCAGTGCCCGCCAGGGCAGGCGCCCCGTCGATGGCGTAAATGGCATAATTGCCCCCCTCGAAAGCGCTATACACAAGACGGTCCGCGCGCGTTGCCGCGGAAAGCGCCGGGCTCCACTTCGAAATCCCGCTCACGCCTGTCTGCAGGTTTGTTAATTGCGTGATAGCGCGCGTGCCGATGTGGATGCGATAAAGATTGGATATTCCATCCCGGTCTGAAATGAAGAATAGGCTTGAGCTGTCGGGTGACCATTGAGCGCCGATGTGTTTGCCTGTTTTAAAGGCCGGAAGCGCCTTGACTTCAAAGGACGCTGCATCCATGAGCGCAAGCTCCAGCTCGCCAAAGGATAATTGATCCAGGCTGGTGCTGAAGCGATCCGTTGAAAAGGCAATGAATTTTCCGTCGGGCGACCACGCGGGCTGAAGCTCCGTATAGGAATCCCCGGTCAGGTTCTTTAGGCCGCCGCTTTTCGTGTCGAGCATGAAAAGGTCGGTCTGTCCTTTGTACATTCCAGAAAACACTATGGAGGCGCCGTCCGGCGACCAGCTGGCGCCGAACACATCGGAAACCTCTGCCAATGGATACCGGCGTTCCACGCGTTTAGCGGTCAGACTGTAAATGGAAATCTCCGCCCGGCCCCTTCTTACTCCCGCATAAGCGAATTTTGTTCCGTCGGAACTCCACGCTCCTGCCGAATTGATAAACTGCAGACTGTCGAAATGCGGATCCAGTGCGGTCTGCGTAAGCTTGCGGATGATTCTGCCGGTTTCCGCTTCGGCAAGAAATATATCTATGGAGTACTGGTCTTTCTCCGAATAAAAAGCCACATACTTGCCGTCAGGGCTTAGGACCGGCCCGACATTCAGGTCGCTGTGCCCCTTTTGCCTGCCGATCAATTGGCGGCCTTTCTCAACCGGATCGGCGGCGCGGAGTATCGGTTCCATGCTTTCCCGAAGAGCCGCGTGCCAATCCTGGGAAAGCGTCTCAACGGAGATTCCCAGTACACTGCTCAAAGCACCCTCCGCCGTTCCGGAGCTTCCGGCCGCTTTGAGTATGCTTCCTATTATGGAATCCCCGTACCGGCCGGCGACATAGGCCCAGAAAGCCTGTCCCCACCGATAGGGAAAAAATTTCGGGTCATCCAGTTTTCGAATAGAGGGGATCTGTTCGCGCTGGACGGCATCGCGCATCCACATGGCTGTATGCGGATCCACCGGCCCGACGGAAAGGTACTCGGCCATTCCTTCGATAAACCAGAGCGGAAGCCGAAGCGATCCGGGAAGTCCGCTGCCGCCCAGAGGCCCCGGCCGCGTGGTCATATCGAACTGGAACGCATGCACAAGCTCGTGCCCCAATACGTGATCCGTATCCGCAAGCGGGCCGGCCAGCGGCATTATAATGCGGCGTCTCAAGCCCTCCGTGACGCCGCCCGTCGTCTCCCCGATGTAATCCGGGAGAACCGTGGTGCCTCTGAAGTCGGTATGGCTGGCATATAAGATGATCGGTTGCCGCGAAGAGAGATCGTGATTCAACAGCGTTTTGAGCCGGGCATACCACCGTTCCGACATGCGGCCGAATTCAACCGCGATTTCCGCATGGTCGTCGTAATAATGAATGTCAAAATGGTCTGTTTTAAGAACCTTGAAGTCGAAGCTCCGGTATCGGGCTTTGTTCTGCCCGAAGTATTGGGCTTGCGCGGTGCTGCAGAATATACAAACGGCAAGAAACAGGGTCAGTTTGCTTCTCATGATCACAGACCTCCCTGATGAAAAATCAGCAACACATAAAGCCGCTTTTCATTTTTGTCAAATAGCCGGCCAACAAGGGATGCAGTCGGAAGTGCGACTCAAAATAAAATCTCAGCCGGGCCGCTTTGAGCGTCGCAACCGCGAGGCGGAACCCTGTGGAGTATTGCTTCGCGCTTGCATCGCTGAGAATTGCTTGTTGGCTTACGGTGCTTTGACTGACGTTTGCTCGCCAATTGCCCCCGCCGACATGCCTGCCGCGGCGACTCAGATCCCTCCGGCGGCATATTCAGCTCTTCATCGAAGCCTGTATTCGTTTCTCCGCCTCGGTGACGCCGTAAGCGACCAGGGCTACGCCCAGCAACTTCAGCCAGTCCAAGCCTGTGATGGGCGCAGTGCCAAACCAGTGATTCATCGCAGGGATGTATGTCAGCGCC